>JBAUGM010000054.1:0-14033 GCA_049679725.1 Tepidisphaeraceae bacterium | reverse complement strand
GGTACGCCGCCGGGACGTTGCGACCGATCCACAGCGCCGCCTGCTGACCGAGTTCCCGGCGGAGCTGCTCGACCTGCGCGACGAGCTGCGCGGCCCTCGCCTGGTTGAACTGCCGGGAGGATTCCTTCGTGCCGGGCGGGTGCAGCACGATCTGCTTGAGGCGCTTCGCCGCCTCGGCGTAGATCTGCGCGAGGGCGTCGCTCTCGCCGCGCGGGACGCCGCTGTTGGACGATTCCGGTGTCTCGGCCATCGACTCCTCCACGGGCCGGCTGGCCGGCTGGCGCAAGCGCTGCATCGTCTCCCGGTGCGAGAGCACCGTCGAGACGATCATCATGACGAGGAACGCGCCCGCCACGATGAGCACGATCACGGAGTCCTCTGTCATTCCACGTCGCTTCACGCGGCCTCCCCGGCGTCGATGTCCAGCTCGCCCGCTTCGCGCCCGTCACCCGTGCCGCCGCCCAGGAGGATCGACGGCGTCTTCGCCGCCCGCTCCGCCGCCAGGCGATCCTCTTCAGTCTCGATCGCCGACTCGTCGACCAGTTCCGTTTCGAGGGCGCGCCGCACGCTCATCACGCCAGCCGCGCGCTTGATCGAGATCACTTCCGCCTGCTCCGCGTCGTCGGCGGGAATGCCGTCGCGCAGCTCGGCACTGATCGGCGTGAGGTTGTAGCGCTCGCCGGGGATCGTGTTCTCCAGCGCTTGCGCGACGGTGGCGATGCGTCGAAGCCGCGGGCGCCAGCGAGCCGCCTTGCGCTGCGCCATGAAGAGCGAGTTGCTCGCTTCGAGGCGCAGCTTCTTCCACGCGTCGGGCGCGGCGCCCTCCTTGAGCCCGAGCAGCGACGGGCTCACCTCAGCGATGATGAGCAGCAGGCGGAGCGTGTTGCTGCTGTTCTTCATCGCCGACTCCAGCTGCAGGTCGCGGACGATGTAGCCCGGCTTGTCCTGCCCTTCGCGGAAGAAGAAGACCTTCTGCCTGCGCGACATCCCGCCCTTGTTGTTGGCTACGTGCTCCGGCGCGGCGATGACCGGGTCGGCGTGCTTCTCGAGGATTCGATCGATCTGCGTCTCGTGCGCGTTGAGCTTGTCCTGCAGGCTGATGAGTTTGTCGTAGTCGCTGACCGGCTCGTCGTGATCGAGTTCGTTGGGAATCCACGTGACCGTGTTGAGCTTGATCCGCGTCGGGGTCGACGGCTGCAGCGGAGCCTCGCCGGGGCTCCGCGGCCACGCCTTCAGGTCCAGCTCCTTCATGCGGCGCGTCTGATCGTCGAGTTGCCAGAGCTTCCGCTCGATCGAGCCGATGAGGTACCACGTCTCCAGAAGCAGCCAGATCGGCCGCTCGGTCGTGCCGACGTTGCGCACCGCGAAGCGGACGTATCGCTCGTACTGGCCGTCGGCGCCCAGCACGCCGTCGGGGAAGATCTCGTCGGCCGGGACGCGCTTGACGTACACGCCCTCGCCGTTGCCGCCATCCTTCACGCAGCACTCGACGAACGCCTCGGCCTCGTAGGAACATTCGACGGCCGTGTCGTAGATGCGCTCGTGCAGGCTCGCGCGGTCGGCGAGCGCGGCGAGCTTGTCCTGCTGCACCTCGTCGTCGACGCGGAGGATCGGTTCCTGGCCGAAGAGGAGGTCGGCCGTCTTCTTGCTGATCAGCTCCAGCACGTTCGCCGTGATGTAGGGCTGGATCGTGCGGCCGTTGACCTCGGCCGGCGGGAAGTCGTGCTGCGTGCGGCCCTCGCCGAGGAAGTAGTCGCGGTGGCCCCCGCGGAACAGGAGGCGACTCTGCCGGATGCGTTCGAGCCGCGCCTTCTGCGCGTCCGTGTAGAAGCCGGCGTAGCCCTGCGGGCGCAGCGCGTTGTACTGGGGCTGCGTCGAGTAGGTCCAGACGTTGTAGCCGGTCATCTGCATCGCGGTTTCACAGTCCCATCAGTTGCGGGGGCAACTCTTCCAGCGGCGCGGGCACGGGGTCAGACTTGGAGCCCGCCGCCTCGTTCATCAGCGCGCCCGCCCAAAACCCGTCCGCATGGCCGTCGCTGTCGCTCTCGGCGGCGAGGCGCACGTTGCCCGCCGCGGTCACACTTTTTTTCGTCTTGTGCAGGTCTTCCTTCAGCCAGTCGTCACGATGGCGGCGAATGCGGAGGTCGCGGCGGTTGATGACTCGGTTGATCGGGTCCTGGTCATCGAACTCCTCCCAGTCGACGTACGCGGGGAGACGGACCTGGCGGTCGATGAAGCGGTCGCGGAACGCGAGGCCAAGCGACGTCTTGACGGGCGCGGAGAGCGACACGCCTTCGGCGCGGGACCCGAACCGCCGCATGGCGTTCTCCGCGAGCTGCGCGCCGATGCCCTGCTCGTCGATGCAGATCCGTCGCACGCGCCGGTTCGCCATCAGTGCGTTGATGAGCGACTCCTGCGCGGGGAACGACGCGCGGTCGAGGCAGCGAAACATCCGCGTCCACAGCACGTCGCCGACGCGCTCGGCGACCCACAGCGCGGAAAAATCGTGACGCCGGCCGACGTCGTAGCCGGCGTAGAAGTCGCCCTTGTCGCGCGACAGATCGTTGGGCGACTCGACCAGGGTGAGGTTCTCGATCGTGTTGGCGGTGATCAGCTCGTAGCTGAGCAGGCTGCTCGCGTCGTCGGCCGGAATGCAGAGGTACTCTTCGTTCCAGGTGTCCTGGTCGGGGCACGTGGAGCGCAATTCGTCGAGCCACTCCTGGCGTGCCTTGGGATCGGGCTGCGCGAGCTTCTTGATCTTCTCGACCAACCCCTGCTCGACCGCGTCGTGGATCGTCACGCGATGAACGCGCGCGTTCAGCTTGCCCGCGCGCGCCGCGAGGATGAGCTGGTTGAAGTAGCTGTTCGGCCCGTTGTGCGTCGACCAGAGGCGCAGGTGGTAACCCCAGAAGAGCGCCGTCGCGTGCATCGCCTTGAGCAGGTCGCGCCCGGCGCGGTGGTACGCGAACTCATCGCCGTCGGCGTCGCCACCCTTGGAGCGGAAGAAGACGGGGTTGCTGCTGCCCGCCACGATCTTGCGGCCGTTGGCGAAGGTGAGGACCTGCGTCGTCATCTTCCGCTCGTCGATCACGGCGCCGGTGACCGGGTCGCCCACGACGATCGTCTCTTCCTCTTCGCCGGCGGTGGCGACGACGTTGAAGACGCGCGACCACGTCTTGCAGTAGTCGATGAACTCGCGGCTCGCGGTCAGGTCGGCGGACGAGAAGTAGCCGTTGCAGATGTTGCGTACCGCGCGGTCGACGCGGCGGTAACTGTGGGCATAGGTCCAGCCCACGCGGCGGCTCTTTTCGCCGAGCGAGAATGGAGACGGGTCGTTGATCCACTCCAGCTGGTACGGGAGGAAGTAGTCGAGCGTCGCGCTCATCACTTCACCCCCAACAGCTCGGCGACCTTGTCGGCGACGGCGTCCCCGCTACCGCCACCCGCGGCCACCTTGCGCGCTTCGTCGAGGGCGACCTTCTCGCGCTCAACGAACTCCGTCCGCGTGGATTCGACGCGCGACTTCGCGAGCATCAGGCGTTGCAGGCCGAGTGCCATCTTGTTGAGCGACGCGGCCTCGTCCTCGTCCCCGCCCGCCTTCGACGCGGCCTCGAAGATGCGCTGCGCAACGGCGAGGATCGCGGCGTCCGGCACGGCCAGACCGCCCGACTCCTTCGCCGCCTCGATCATCGCCCGCGCCATGCCGCCGCTCGCCTGCATGCGCTCGGCGATCAGCTCCTCCCCGAACTTCTGTCGCCAGTTCCCGACGGCGGTGCGGCTGATGTTCACGTAGCCGTGCGCCTGCACCCATTCGTGCAGGTTGTCGTAGGTCTTGCTGGGATCGCGCGCGAATTGCTTCAGCGCTTCGAGATCCTCGGCGCTCAGCTCATCCTCGACCTTGAAATGGCGCGGCACGATTACGCGTCCTCCTCTGGCGCTCGGTCGTCCCATACGCCGGGCACTGGGGGGACGTCTCCGCGCATGAGCGCGTCGCCGAGCGCCGTCGTGCGGTAGTTGACCTGGTCGAGCTGAAGGCGCAGCTGATCGCGCGGGCGAGTGAGAACGCGGCCCTCGACGAGGCCCATCTTCGTCAGCTCGCGGAGCAGGTGCAGCCCGTGCTCGGGATTCTCGATCTGCCGATCCGCTGCCTTCCACTTGTTCGCCTCGTCGGCGGCGGTCGCCCCGCTGACCCAACCGGTCGGCGAGTGGGCGGCGCCGTGGTAGATCGCCGTCAGCAAGGACCTCCGCAGCCGTTCGTCGCGTCGCTTTTTGGCTTCCTCGCCGTGGCTCATTGACCCCGCCCCGCGCTGAGGACCGCCACCTGCCGCTCAAGGCTGCGAACGTGGGCGTCGATCGACTTCAGGTCCTCCCTGTCCGCGAACGTCTCGCGCATCCAATCCTTCAGGTTCGAGATCTGCGTCGCGACGGAGAGTTCGTTCTCGTGGTCTTGCTTCGCCAGTTCCTTGAACTCGGCCGCCCGGTCGGCCGCGTCCTTCTTCAACATCTCCAGCCCGACCACGAACCCGTGGACGTGGTTGTTGACCTCGTGGCTCGCCGCGCGAAGGCGCTCCTCCACCAGTTGCGTCGCCAGCTGCTTGCCCTCGCTCGCGGCCGTCCCGAGCTTCGTCTCCAGGCTCGCCATCGCCCGTCCGCGCTCGTCTTCCTTACGGACCCGCTCGCGCTCCTTCATGCCGAGCCAGGCGACGAAGAGCGCGAGCAGGCCGTTGAAGACCCACTGGGCGATCAGCGCGCCGGAGACGTTCGCCAAAATCAACATCGACACCCCGGAAAAGAATCACCGCCGAGCCGAACGAACTAAACGCCGAGCCGCGCCTTCGCGGCAGCGATCGCGTCATCCCACGCCAAGTCGGAGATCTCCGCGGCGGACCGGATCTCCGCCACCTGTTCCTCCGTGAACTCGCCCTGCTGATGCAACAGCGCCGCCTGCCGAGTGATGAACGCGGCCAGCTCCGCGCCAGCCTGACGAATCGCGCGAACCTGCGCTAACAGGACCAGTAGCTCTGCCATTGCGAGCCTCCTTGTCTTTCGAACGTGGTTGAGGAACGGGGTTGGTCAACTGGAGGAGCACCTGCTCCGCCAAATCCATGTAGAAGTCGAACGAACCTTTGCCGGCGGGCAGGTCCGCCTCGGCCTTCTTGATCGCGCCGCGCACCGCCTGGGCGAACGGGTCGAGCGCGACGAAGTCCGCGTCACCGATCGCGCCCGCGGTGTGCGCGGTGCGAATCTCATTCTGCGCGAGCGAGAGGCCGTCGCGTGCCTGCGCCCACCGCGCCGTCGGCGATTTGGCGCAGCCGGCGCCGGCGGCGCAGAACAGCGTCAGGCATCCCATGAGGAGGAGTGCGCGCAATGCGCTGCCGCTCTGGCCGTCGCCGCCGTCGCCCGACGTGATCTTGCGCGTCGCGTTGAGCCGGCCCCACAGCGAGATCGCACCGCCGACGAGCGCGACGGCAGCGAAGACCCAATCCGCGATCGCGTCGAGCATCTCGACATCGACCGTGAACTTCAGCAGCGCCAGCAGCTGCGAGACGAGGACGATGAGGGCGCCACGGATCGTGACGCTCTGGAGGGCGGTCTTGCCGCCGAGGAACGAACCGTTTGCGCCGCTCATGAAGGATCTCCTTGCCTGCGCCGCCCCGACCAGGCGGGCGGGCACGATTGCCCGCCCGCCCTCTCGGACAGCGCCACGCGGTTGAGTATCGAAGTGTGCGATCAGCGAGGGCGATGGAGCGGCGGCACGTGATGAGCCGACCGCCGCTCCACCGCAAAAGCGTACCGCCCTCGCTCCCGCGCCGGTCCCGTTATGAGCGGCCGATGCGCGAGTAGAAGAATTCCCGCCGCCGCGCGGGCATGCCTGCCGCAGGCAACGCGACGGCGGGCTCACGGAGAAAAGCGCGGCGAGGGAAGCAATCCCGCGCCGCACTCCAGGAACCGCGCCGGTCGTCGCCGAACTCCCGGCGTGGCGCTCGCGGCGAAAGTCGCCGCGGACGGCTGTGGGTCTGGACAGTACGTGTCGGAAGGGCTCGTCGGCGAGCCCCAGCGCGAAGTCCAGCGCGGCGGCGTCGAGATCGGCGGGAGAGTTGAGTTGGCTTCCGTGCACCGGCGAACCCCTGTCCTTGGGTCCACCGGTCATCGACGGGCGCAAAAAATTTGGCCCGCGATGACCGGCGTTCTCTCGAACGAGGGTCCCCGCGAGCCTTTGTCTTTCCAGGCGGCTACCACGCAGTCTATGTCACCCATGACGGCGTGACTGCGAGCGATCAATCTTGCGCGAGCATCATCGGCAAAGTCAAGCCCCTTCGTCCAGCCTCGCGCGCCGGAGCAGCCTTTCGATCCTCGACGCCACCCCCAGCGCGGCCGAAACGCCAAGTGCAATCAGGCCGAGCGCCGCCATGGCGACACCGCGCCACAGGAGCAGGTTCACGAGCCCTGCGGCGAGGCCGCGGGCAAGAGCGCCATCGTGTTCGATTTCCGCCGTCAGCGTCATCGCCTTGCTGACGTCCCGCCCGCCCCAAAGGAGGAGGGCGAGGCCGGCCAACACCAGAATGAAACGCATGACGATCATTGCGTCGCCGCCGCCGCTTCGCTGGTCGACGCGGGCGCTCGCTTTCGCATGACACGAGCCGCACAGGACGTGGCTGCCGAGGAGGAACGGGGTCGCGTTTTCCGCGATCGCAGCGCCGCAGACGGTGCACGTCACTGGCGTGCTCACGGGACATCCCGCATCATCTTCACCGCGCGGCTGACGCGCGCTTTCATCTGCTCGGGCACGTAGAACGCTCTGAACTTCGGATTGATCGGCTCCAACCGGTAGCGTTCCTTCGCCCGCTCAAAAAACACGCGCTTGAACGTAGCC
This sequence comes from Tepidisphaeraceae bacterium, assembly GCA_049679725.1. GTDB lineage: Bacteria > Planctomycetota > Phycisphaerae > Tepidisphaerales > Tepidisphaeraceae > DASYWJ01. The sequence goes on along the minus strand of JBAUGM010000054.1, from coordinate 7,159 downwards.
TTCCCATCGCTGTGCTCGAAGTAGTACGCCTTTCCGTCTTCGAACTGCGGCCAGCTTTGCTCGCCGTCGCGGATCGGGACGAAGACGATGACCGAACCGCTCGGAAAATCCGGCTCCATGCAATGCCCGACGATGCGAAGACAGAAGGCATCGGGAGGCGCGTCGTCGGGAATGATGGTCCACCCGTCCGGTTGCTCGCGCGGTTCGCTCTCGACCCACCCGCTGGCCGGAATCTTCACGTCGAAGTAAGGCACCTTGCGCATCGCCACCCTCTCGAATCGTTGACCTTCGTGAACGATCAGCTTGTGAGGGTCGACCTTGAGGCGCTTCGCGATCTCAACGACCTTGCTCCGCAGGACTTTTCGTCGCCCGGCAGTCTCGGTCGCCCCCACCCAATTCCGCTTCATCCCGATCTCTTCGGCGAAATCCTCCTGCGTCAGTAGCCGCTGCTCACGGATCTCCCGGAGCACCGTTCCATCGATCTCGACGTCACCGCGGTTAATCACGCGCGACATCATCGTGCCGGCGCCGATCGGGACAATTCCAATTTGTACAAGTTGGGGCTTGCATTTGCCGATGATGTGCATATAACGTGCATGCAATGAGGATGTGATGGTAAACCCGCTGAAGCAACATCGTGAAGCGATTGGCGTGAGCCAGCGGGAAATCGCTGAGGCGTGCGGGCGAACCGTCGCCCAAGTCTGGAACTGGGAGCACGACCGGTCGGCACCGACGCGGATCGACCCAACAACGTTGGCGGCCGCGTACCGGGTGCCTCTCTCCGTGATGAAGCGGTGGCTTGGGCAGCTTGCCAGCCGCTGTCTCCGGCATCGCCTCAATCAATCCATGACGGCACGCGAGGGCGCGGGCGCGATCAACTGATCGTCGCCCCGCCCCGCGAGCCTTTTGGGCTGGGCACAGGCCAAACGGATTTGAAGGGAAGAGATGGAGCTCAAGCCGCACAAGTTCGCCGCGCTTCTCCCGATGATGTCCGAGCCGGAGTACCAGTCGCTCAAGGCGTCCGTCGTCGCCGTGAAGCGCTTCACCGACGACGCCGTCGAATACCAGGGGCAGTTGCTCGACGGGCGCAACCGCCAGCGCGTCGAGCGAGAGACGGGCGTCAAGCTCAAGATCGTCAAGCTCTCCTCGATCATCCCGCATCCCACCGACGCCGACGCGCTGAACTACGTCTACGGGAAGGCCAACCACCGCAACATGTCCGACAGCCAGAAGGCGGCGGCGGCGGTGAATTTCCTCCCGCACTTCGAATCGCTCGGGAAATCGCGGATGACGCAGGGGGGTGTGGAACCAGTTCCACAGGGGGTTAGGGACTGCAAACTTTTCCCCGGCTGTACGCGCAAGGAGGCAAAGAAGCGGCTGGACGACACGTCCCGCCCTGGCGTGTTTAACCTCTACGCGTCGTTCGTCCTCAAGGACAAGAAGGCGAAGGACGGCGGCGGGCGATCGTTTGCGATGATGGTCGCGCAGCTGCTGAATGTGCTCTACCCACCGGATTCCGCGCCCGCGACGAACGGCAAGTCGCGCGACTTCGCCGGCTCGCTCTTCGGCGTGAGCGGGCGATACGTTCAGGACGCGAAGCTCGTCTTCGAGCAGGACCCGAAGCTGTTTCAACAGGTCTTCGACGGCAAGATCCCCGTCTCGCAGGCGAAGCGCGAAGTGCAGCGACGCGCGAAGGCGAAGAGCCACAAGGCGAAGAGCGCCGCCGCGTTCAGCAACACCCTGCCCGAGGGCTTTTGGAACGTCGTCGTCGGCGACTGCGTGGAGGTGCTGAAGCGCAGCCCGGCCGGCACGATCAGGCTCATCGCCACCGACCCGCCCTACAACGAGGGGATCGACTACGGCCGCGGCGCGAAGGCCGACTCGATGAGCGCCGCGCGGTACGCCGCGTTCTGCGACGCGTGGGTCGAGCAGTGCGCCCGCCAGCTCACGCCGGACGGTTCGATGTTCATCATGAACAGCGCCCGCAACCAGCAGCTGATGATGGACCTGTGCATAAAGCACAAGCTCCACTGGCGCAACACGATCGCCTGGGTCGAGACGTTCGGGAACTACACCGCCGGCAACTTCACCTCGTGCTGGAGGCCGATCGTCTACTTCACGAAGTCGCCCAACAAGTTCGTCTGGCACGGCGACCAGATCATGATCCCCTCCGACCGCCAGACGAAGTACGCCGACAAGCGCGCCAACCCCGCGGGCAAGGTCCCCGGGAACGTGTGGACCGAGTTCCCGCGCCTCGTCGACAACGCGAAGGAACGCATCCCCGGCTTCCCGACGCAGATCCCGGTCGCCCTCATGGAGCGCATCGTCCTCGCCGCCTCCGACCCCGGCGATCGCGTTGCCGACCCGTTCAACGGCAGCGGCACGACGGGCGAAGCCGCGATCCGGCACGGCCGGCGCTATGCGGGGGTCGAGCTCATCGAAGCGAACGCCCACGCCGCGCGCGAGCGACTGAAGCGCGTCGCTGCCGAAAGGAAGGGGTGACTCGTGAGCGAGATCTTCCCCGGATTGACCGAGATCCAGAGCGCGCGGTGCCTCATCGAGTCCCTTCGCAGCGACTTCTGCCCGATCTGCCAGGGGTTGAAGAAACCGTACCAGACGATGTGCGCCCGCGATTACCACCGGTTGCCGCCGCGCCTCAAGCAGGCGCTCTACGCAAGCATCGGCGAAGGCTACGAGGGGGCGGTGCGCGGCGCGATGACCGCGTTGCACACGACCGTCTTCCACCTCCCGCCGACGCTCGATCGAACCCTCGCCAATCGAAAGGAGCACTGACCCATGCCCGTCGCCGAGAAACGCGAACGCCGCAGCACGGATGCCCCCCGCAAGGGGGACAAGACGACGACCGACTTCGTCTGCGAGTACATGCACGAGCACTGCAAGTCGCTGACGATCGACACGTTGCTGACGCGCCCGCACGACGCGATGTGCATGGGGCTGGCCGTCGCTCGCTCGCAGCAGCGGATCAACGCGGGTCGGCACAAGGCGATCGCCGAGCTGCTCGCCCAACTGGCGGCGTTCACCGACGAGATGGACGCGATCGACGACGTCTGCCGCGCCGCCCTCAACGGCCGCAAGCACGGGGACATCAAGCGGGATCGGTACTAGGACGCCCATGCCGAAGACCCTACAGAGATCCGCCGCCGGCCAGATGGTGACTTCACCGCCGAAGCGCACCGCCAGGCGTGCGGAGAAAATTTGCGACAAAAAGTCACCACGTGGTGAGTCGGCGATGGAAGGCGTCATGCGGCAGGGGATGCGCCTCTACTGCACGAGCGTGGAGGACGCGCGCTCATCGCTCGCCTGCGCAGCGGCGAACGGCCATCTCGCCGGGATGGCCGAAGCGATCGCGCACGCGATGCACCTGGCGCGGGCGCACGGGCAGAAGACGAAGGCCGCGCTGCTGGGCGGCTACCTGAAGCGAATCGAGCAGACGAACAAGGAGAACCATGTCAGCGATCGAGCAGAAGGTGCGCTCGATCACGGAGGATCGCCGCGGGGACTGGCTGTTCGACACCAAGCTGGCGTCGGACGCCGTCGGGTGTCATCCAAGAAAATTCGGCGACTGGTGGGGGAGGACCACGTCGAAGCTGATCGAGCTGTACATCGCCCAGCCGGGCCAGCTCGCCGCCGAGCTGGCGGTGCTGATTGCCCGCGCCGAAGCCGAGCGGCAACGCCGCGACGCGGCGAAACCAACGCCGCCGCTCAGGGCCATCAATCACTGACCGACCAGCCGTTCACGGAGGGACGTTCATGACCACCGTCACCACACTGCCGACCGCAGGTCTGCGCGGCCGCGCCCTGGACGAGGCCATCGAGGCGGCGGACGCCAACGTCGAGCGGCTCGCGGTTGCCCGCGACGAGGCGGAGCCCGGACCGCGGTACCAGCTTGCCTCCGACGCGCACGCCCGCGCGATCGGCGCGTTCGAAGACCTCTGCGAACTGCGGACCTGCCGTCGGCACGACCGAAGCCGAAGGAGGGCGTCGTGAGTCTTGCAGACGGCAGTCCTGCGGACGGCAGTCCTGCGCACAGCATCGACCTCGACCGCGTCCAGACGTTGCTCGATTCGCTGGCCTTCATCCCGCGACAGGAGCAGTGCCTGCTCGCCGCGATGCTTCTGCGCGAATGCATGAGCGAGGTCGGTTCCGACGTCTACGACGTCCACATCGGCGGAAACGACGCGTACGTCGTCGCGGCCTCCGCCCCCTTCGCCGAGGAGTTGAAGGCCGCCGTCAAACACATGAACGCCCGCTTCCTCGCCGCCACCGGCGAGATGGCGGCGCGCCGCACGATCGTCAACGAAGACGGCTCGATCGAGCCGTGGAGTCCCACACCACCTACGCAAAGGGAGGATCGTCCATGAGTGCAACTGCAACACCCGCGCGCCCGCTGATGGAACTGGAGGAGTCGTACCGGTGCATCAACGAGAGTTGCGACGCCGCGATCCCGCGGCATCACGTCTTCATCAACTACGACCGCCAGAGCGTCCGGCGCACGCGGCGCGCGGTCAAGGCGCACTGCCCGCACTGTCGGCAGGTCTACCAGGTCAAGCAGCGGCTCGACGGCGGGATCTGGCGCAACGAGGGCAGTGTCGAGACGCTCGCCGGCGCCGCCCGCGAGGGCGTCCTCGCCCGCGTCGCGCACCTGCGCGGCGACGTCCAGCGCGCCGTCGACGCCTGATCCGGACCAACCCGATCGCCACAGAAAAAGGAGTTTGATCGTGCTCACACTACCGAAAACGAAAGACAACGCCGACCCCGAGCTGCGCCGCATCGAAGGACGCATCGACCAGCGCAAGAACACGCTCGCGAAGATCGACGAGATGATCCACGCCGCCGAGCTGGGCGGGGACGCGCGGGCGATGGAGGTCGAGACGCTCCAGCACCTCCAGCGGATCGTGCTCCTGGAGGACATCCGCGACCTCGCACGCCGCAACGCGCTGAGCGGCGGACCCTCACCCTCACCCTCGCTCGACGGCGCGCAGATCCAGCAGCAGGGCTCCGACTGCGACCTCGCCGACGCGCGGCTCGACGAGCATCAGGTTGCCGACCGCCAGGTCCATCCGGCGGACGACGTCGTGCCGCTCGCGCCGGACGTGACCGAGCCCGTCTTCGACGAGCGGCGCGAGCCCGAGCGGTGGCACGATCCGGTGATGGATGACCGCGACGTCATCGCGCAGCGCAACGCCGAGGACGCGTCACAGCCGCAGCGGGAATTCTCCGACGTCTACTAAACGCGAGGGCTCCGGCTCATGCCATTCGATCCCGACATCCGCCGCCTCCACCTGCAGCTCATGATCGAGCAGCGCAAGGCGGACCTGCGCATTCACGTGCAGTTCGCCGACGTCCTCGGCGACGACCTCAAGCGGCTGGAGCAGGAGCTTCGCCAGTTGGACGACGATCAACATCGAGAGGGGGCGGCCGCTTGAGTATCCCGGAACCCATCGACCTCGACACCGCCGCCGCCCGCTCGGGCAAGAGCGTGGGCCACCTGCGCCGCCTGTGTAAAGACGTGTGGGCCGCGCAGGGTACGGCCGAGCTGCGCCGCGACGCCGGCGGCGGCAAGCCGCAGTGGCTTATCAGTCCCAACGCGGACCCGTCGCTGGCCGTCGTGAAGTTCCGCGAGCAGATCGGCCTCGACCTCCATCGCATTGCGAAGCCCAAGCGCAAGGAGGCGATGCGGCGGCTGTGCATCCTCAACGAATGGAAACTCGCGTGCCTGGCCGCCTTCACGCTCGGTTACGACAAGCGGCGAGCGACGAACCACTTCTGCGAGCGCCAACTGATCGACAACGGCGTCAAAGTCTCCCGGCGCACGCTGTACTACTGGGAAAGACAGTACGACGCCGGCGGGCTCGCCGGCCTCGTTGACGGTCGCGGCGGCAACGCCGCCGAGCGCTCCGCTGCCGACCCATTCCTGGCCGAAGTGCAGCGACTCTACCTCTCCACCCGCCAGCCCAAGTTGACGCTCTGCCGGGAGATGGCGGCGTACACCGCCCGCGAACGTGGCTGGGCGCTCCGCACGTACAAGGCGTGCCAGCGTCACATCGAGAAGATCCCCGCCGCGGTGATCTACAAGCTGCGCGGCGGCGAGGAGGCGTACGTCAACCACGCCGAGCCCTTCCTGGAACGCGACACTACGACGCTCGCGAGCAACGAGCTGTGGAACGCCGACCATCATCAGTTCGATGTGATCGTGACCGTCGCCGAGCGCACCCACACCGAGAGCGGCGAGGTGAAACGGGTCCTCAAGCGCCCGTGGGTCACGGCGTTCCAGGACGTGCGCAGCCGCAAGATCGTCGGCTGGACGGTGTACGCACACGATCCGAACTCCGACGTCATCTTCTCCGTCTTCCGCGCCGCGGTCATCGCCAACGGCGTCCCGGCCGGCCTGCTGATCGACAACGGCAAGGACTTCGACTGCGCCGATTTCACCGGCGAGACGAAGAAGCAGCGGATCGCCCGACGGAAGCTCTGGACGAAACGCAAGGTCCACGTGGAGCTCGACGAGCGCCGCGGGCTCTTCCCCGCCCTGGAGATCGACGTCACTCACGCGCAGAAGTACCACGGCCAATCGAAGTGGATCGAGCGCTGGTTCGGGTTCGTCGAGACGCGCACGACGGTGTGGGACACGTACTGCGGCAACTCCACCGCGACCAAGCCCGAGGACCTGCAGGAGCAGATCGACCGCGGCCGCGCGCCGACGCTGGCGGACTTCGCCGCGTGGTTCGACGAGTGGGTGAATGCCTACAACGCCGGGCACAACCACGGCGGGCAGGGGATGGACGACCAGACGCCCGACCAGGTGTACAACGCCAACCTGGCGACGAAGCGCACGGCGCGCCGCGAGCTGCTCGACGTGCTGTGCATGAAGCGCGTCCCCGCGCGCGTACACCAGAACGGCGTGCGCTGGGGCGGGCTCAATTACGGCCAGTACGAGCCGTCGCTGCAGCGGCTCCTCGACACCGAGGTCTTCCTGCGCGTCGACGAGCGGGACGTCACGCGCGTCCAGGTGTACGACCCGGCCGATCGGTTCCTGTGCATCGCGCCCGCCAATCAGTCGGTGCCGGCGAACGCCAGCGCGCAGCTGCTGCGCGAGGCGATGAAGGAGAAGCGCCGCGACCGCAAGCTGCGTACGGAC
>JBAUGM010000053.1:0-3733 GCA_049679725.1 Tepidisphaeraceae bacterium | reverse complement strand
GCACGGCGTCGACCGTCGCGCCGCCGTTGTCGCACAGGACGAACGTGAACCGGCTCAACTGACCTGCATCGACGCCGTCGCCCGTCACGTGGCCCAGTGGGATGACCACCGGCTCGTTGCCGAACGTCTTGCGCGCCAGCCCGGCCAGCCGCTGCACGACCCAGTCCTGCCGGTAGTAGTTGTACATCGCGAACATCCCGTCCGGCTTGAGCACGCGCTGCACGTCGCGAAACGCGTCCTCGGTGAACAGGAAACTCTCCAGCCGCAAACTGCTATAGCCCGAGTGGAGCACGAGCGAGTCGACCAGCGCGTAGATGACCAAATCGTACTTGCGGTCCGTGCGCTTGAGGAACGATCGGCCGTCGTCGAGGTGGACGGTGACGCGCGGGTCGGAAAACGGCTGGTTCGGGTGGTGCTTGCGGCCCAGCGCGTTGATGACGGGATCGATCTCGACTGCGTCGATGTGCCGCGCTCCGCTCTGAAGCGCGGCGGCCACGTCGTTCCCGCTGCCGGCGCCGATGATCAACACGTCCTGCGGCGTCCGCCCCGCCGCGCTCTCGGCGAGGCGGTGCGGAAGCAGGTAACCGCCGCCCCCTTCCGGCAGCGCGACCATCCCCTGGTGCGGCATGTTGTTCGTCGCGATCACCCGGCCCCACGGGTAGTACGTGATCTTGTAATACGGCGACCAGGAGATCGGCGTGTCCAGACCGACCCCGTACCCGTACCGTCCCACCGCGAGCAACACGGCAATCCCGACCATCAGTTGAACGCGGCTGAACGGGCGGATGAAGTAGAGGCAGATCGCCACGCTGATCGTGAACCAGGCGAGCGGCGTGGTTTGCAGGTAGCTGGCCACGCCGAACGCCGCGATGCCCGCGAGGCTGCCGACGACGTCGGCCGTGTACGCCATCACCCGGTTCGGGATCGCCGCAAACGCCCGGCCCATCACCTGCCCGAGCCCGACGAACGCCAGCGCGATCAGCACGAAGAAGAACCCCGCGACGATCTCAATGGGCACGACGAACCGCGACGGGTCGCCCGCGCGCTCTTCGGTGCCGAAGTAGACATTCTGCGGCGACGAGTGCGATCCCACCCCCACCGCGATGTTGCTGAACCGCTCGTAGCCCCACAGCACGAGCAGCGCCATCACGACGGTGACGAGCAGGAGCGGCAGGACCGTCCGCACGAGATCGCGCCGCCGCGACGTCGCGAGCAGCCCGATGCTCATCCCCAGGAAGCACGCCATCAGCACGATGTTCGTGAAGAACGTCAGGAAGATGACCGTCGACCCGAGGAACCGGATGCAGCCGAGCTCCGTGAAGAGGATGGCGAAGCTGATCAGGAACAGGTCGACGTACGACCGGCGGACGGACGTCGTGGTCACGGGTGAAATGGCGGGCGGTGGTTCTGCCTCGGTGGTAATCGTCATCGGATGCGGAAGGTATCACGCCGGGCGTGCGACCGCGATTCGTCGCGCCCGATGCCAGCCTCAAAGGGCGAGCGGGCGAGCAGGCCAGCTACGTCATCCCGAGGGAGCCTTGGCGACCGAGGGATCTCGGGGCGGAGGATCGCCCTCGAAGCCGAGATTCCTCAGTCGCCAAGGCTCCCTCGGAATGACGTGGCTCGCACGTTCACCTTTGGGGGCGCTTCAGGCAGTCACAGTGCGCCGCGCGCTTACTTTCGCCCGTCCCCGCGCCCGTCCCCGCGCAGAACCTCGTCCACCGTCGTCTGGAACGTGTTGATCGAGCTGGCGCTGACCTTCGGTTCCTCCAGCTTGCCGCTGACGTGGATCTGCAGCAGCTCGTTCTTCGCGGTGGTGATCAGATCGCCGACGATCGGGAGCTTGGGCCAGTTGGGGTTGTCGGTCGTGAAGGTCATGCGGACTTTCTTCGTGCCGAAGTCGAGCGAGCCGCTGCCCTGCATGATCATGCTGGGGGAGCGGAGGGAGATGTTCTCGAACGTGACGCGCTCGCCGTCGACGCCGTAGGAAGCTTCGGCCTGGTTGAACGGGCTGGTGATCGGCAGCGCGAGGTTGGTGATCTGCAGGAGGCCGAGGACGAGCGGGATCTTGTACATCTCGCGGCCCTGCACGCGCACGTCGCCGCGACCACGGCGGGCGGTGACATCCGACCAGTTGCCTTCCAGCGCGAGCTTGGCGGTGAGCTGCCCGCTGATGTCCTGCTCGCCTTCGCCGGCGATCTCTTTGACGTCGGCGTTGCGCAGCGCGAGGTTCATCGCGTAGCGGGAGGGGCCCTCGTCGGGGAACTCGAGGCCCACGTCGCCGGCGATCTCGCCGCCCGCCAGTTCGCCCGTGATCGGGCCGATGCGGAGCTGATCGCGCCCGGCGGGCTTGACCATGTCGGCGTGCAGCCGCCGGCCGCGACGGGCCGCAAGCTTGAGCGATGATGCGTCGATCACGCCCTTCATCTCCGACAGCTCGCCGTTGCGCACGGTGCCGGCGATGGTCACCACGCCGTCGACCTCCGTGAGCGGCACGCCGACGTCGAGCGACGCGGCCGGCGTGACCATCTTCACCGCGAAGTCCATGTCGAATTCCGTGGGCGGCGTGGTCGGCTGCGTCGTCGCGCCGGTCGGGACGGAAGAGGGGCGAGTCGTCGTGCCGATCTTCGAGAGGTCGCCGCGCAGGGCAAGCGTGGAGAAGTCGAACGAGACGACGCCCTGCATCTTCAGCGAGTCGAACATGGACGAGACGACGGCCGGCACGCCCATGCGGAAGTCGTCGTCGATGGGGACGTCGTTGGCGGCGAGTTTGAGGCGCCAGTCGCTGGTGGCGCCGACAACGCCGGTGCCGGAGAGTTTGAGCCGCGCGTCGCCGTGCCTGGCGGAGAGGTCGCTGAGCGTGACCTTGCTGCCGGCGACGGTGACGGCGCCGGCGACGTCGTCGAGCCGGTACGGCACGGCCTTGAGGTTCGCCGAGAGCTTGCGGGGCTTGATCGTGATGTCAAACCCCGACGGGACGGCGGCCGGGGTCGTCGTTGCCGGCACATCTGCTGCGGCGACGCTGATGGGCGATGGCAACACGTCGGGCGCTGCGGACGCGATCGGCTCAGGCGCCGGCGCCGGCTCGCCGGACGGCGCGCCGCTGTAGGCGAGTTCGACGTCGACGGAACCTTCCGGCCGCACCTGGTCCCAGGCTTCCTTCGCGGCGCTCGGGAGCGCCTGGTAGAGCGAGCTGTCGAGCAGCAGATTGGTGGCCGTGGCGCTGAGCGCGATGTGGGGGCGCGATTCGGGGCGCGCGTTCGTGTTGGCGTTTGCGTCAGACGGCGAATCCGCGCGGGCGTTGCCCGCGGGCTGTTCGTCCTGAGCCACCCAGGTAATCGTGCCGCTGCCCTTCAGCTCTGCGTCGCCGCGGCGGCCGTGAAAATCGCTGAGGACGATCCGGTCGGAGGTCAGCCGCATCTGGCCGTTCAGATCGGCGACGGCGAACGTCCCCTCGCCGGGCCAGGCGGTGCCGTTGCGCAGCGTGATCTGAAAATCCTGGTCGATCATCGACGCCAGGCTGGGCCGGGTCATGGGATCGTTGACCGCGACGACGGACGATTCGGGCTTGCGGAAGACGCGGCCCTCGACGTCGAGCACGCCGCCCACGCCGATCCGTTCGATCCACTTGCGCCGATCCCCGGGCAGGGCGGCGAGCAGGTCGTCATCGATCGGCACGTTGCGCGCGACGATCTTCAAATCCGGCGCGATGTACGGCGGGCGCTTCTCCGCC
>JBAUGM010000052.1:0-5215 GCA_049679725.1 Tepidisphaeraceae bacterium | reverse complement strand
CCCTCCCGCATGGGCTGCTAACGTTTGACAGGCGTCAGCGTTCCCAGTCCCCTCAGCGTCGCCTCGTCTTCCACGCGAAACGTCCACCGTCCCGGCCAATCGCGGTGGAGCACGTTGTCCAGCCCGTTGCTCACGCCGCCGGACAGGACGACGTCGCGGCGCAGCGGCACGCCGCGACTGCGGAGTAGCGGCAACCGCTCGGCGCTGGCTTTCGCGAGCGCGTTGACGAGGGCGCGAAGGATGTCGTCGCGCGACGTCGCCAGGGTGAGACCGCGGATCACGCCGCGTCGCTGCTCCATGCTCGTGCGTTCGCCGGCGAAGTACGGCTCGATCTGCACACGGTCGCCAACACTGACGGGCGTGACGTCGGCGACATGCCTCCAGAACTGCGCGTCCGTGCAATCGGCGAACAGCGTCTGGCGGCACCAGTTCAGCGCGGAGCCCGATGCCGCGATCGTGCCGACCGACATCCACCACCGCCCCACGCCCAGCGCCCGCGTGAGCAGTCGCTCGTGCGGCCGGGGTTTGTTCGTGCAGACGGCCAGCACGTCGGTCGAGCCGACCGTGTTCAGCAACTGCCCGCGCCGCGCGCCGGCGAGGAGCATCGCCGAGCTCGTGTCGATCAGCCCGACGAGGACGGGCGTGCCTGCCGTGAGGCCGAAGCGCCGCGCACCGGCGCGCGTGACGAAACCGGCGATGCGGTTCGCGTCATGCACTTCCGGGAGAACCTTTGGCGACACGCCGAGGGCGTCGCATAGCTCTTCGCTCCACCCGCGCAGGGTGGTCGTTTCGTAGAGGCCGGTGAACGAAGCGTTCGACGGATCGATGACGCGCGCGCCGGTGAGTTGGCGGTGCAGGAACGTGTTGAGGTGGCCGACGAGGTCCGCGCGGCGCATCCGCGGGCGATCATGCTCGGCGTACCACGCCCACGTCGTCGAGCTGATGCTCCCCGGGAACGGCCGATTTCCCGCGAGGCGCAAGTGGCGAGCCTTGCCGATGCGCTTTTCAATCTCATGCGCGACGTCGACGCTCCGCCGGTCCTGGTGCGTGACGATCGGCGTGAGCGGCTTGCCCCGGCGATCCATCGCCACCCACGCGGGTGACATGACGGAGAGCCCGATCAGGTCTGCGCGTTTCGCCGCTGCCCCAAGATCCTCCACCGCGCTTCGGATCGCGCTCTGGATGTCGGTGGGCTTCACCTCCGCGCGGACGCCGTCGTACTGCGTGGGAAAGCTCCGCCGTGCGACCCTGCCGACGACCTTGTCGCCGCGCAGGATCCCGGCCTTGACGGACGACGAGCCGATGTCGATGCCGAGGAGGGTCATGGGGAGAGATGAGAATGAAACGTGAAGACGTGAAACGTGAGAAGACTTTGCCTTTGTCACGTCTTCACGTTTCACGTTTCATGGCGTGGCGCTCCACTCGGTGTGGAAGACGCCGGGCTTGTCGGTGCGCTCGTAGGTGTGGGCGCCGAAGAAGTCACGCTGGGCCTGGATCAGGTTCGCGGGCAATCGCTCGCTGCGGTAGCTGTCGAAGTACGCGAGGCTGGCGCCAAACGCGGGGAGCGGGATGCCCTGCGCGATGCCCAGCGACACGATGCGCCGCCACGCCTCCTGCCGCTTGCCGACGGCGTCGCGGAAGCGCGGGGCGAGCAGCAGGTTCGGGAGGTCCGGTTGCTCGTTGAAGCTCTTGGTGATGTCGTTGAGGAAGACGGCGCGGATGATGCACCCCGCCTTCCACACGCGGGCGATCTCGCCCGTCTTCAGGCCGAAGCCGTACTCCTTGTCCGCGGCCGCGAGCATGGCGAAGCCCTGGGCGTAGGAGCAGATCTTCGAGCAGTAGAGGGCGGAGCGGACGTCGTCGATGAGGTTGTCCGTGGTCGGTTGTCCGTTGTCCGTTGGTTTCGGTCCCGACAGTTCCTTCGCCGCCCGGACGCGCTGGTCCTTCAGCGCCGAGATGGATCGCGCATCGACGGCAGCCGTGATCGTCGGGATGGCGACGCCGAGGTCCAGCGCCGTCTGGCTCGTCCATTTGCCCGTCCCCTTCGCGCCGGCCTTGTCGAGGATGAGCTCGACGAGGGGCTTGCCGTTGGTCGAGTCGTCCTTGAAGTTGATCACCTTCGCGGTGATCTCGATGAGGAAGCTCTTGAGGTCGTCGCCGCGGTTCCAGTCTTCGAAGACGTCTTTCAGTTTCGCGTTATCGAGCCCGCCGATGTTCTTCAGCAGGCTGTACGCCTCGGCGATGAGCTGCATGTCGCCGTACTCGATGCCGTTGTGGACCATCTTCACGAAGTGGCCGGCGCCGCCATTGCCCATGTAGTCGGCGCAGGGGTATCCATCGTCCGGCGCCTTCGCGGCGATCTTCGTGAGGATGGGTTTGAGGTGCTGATACGCCTCGGTGTCGCCGCCGGGCATGATGCTCGGGCCCCACAGCGCGCCCTCTTCGCCGCCGCTGACGCCCATGCCGAAGAACTTGATGCCGGTGCCTTCGAGCTCCTTCGTGCGGCGCTGCGTGTCGGTGAACAGCGAGTTGCCGCCGTCGATGACGATGTCGCCCGGCTCCAGGTGCGGTTTCAGTTCCGTGAGGACCGCATCGACCGGCGCCCCCGCCTTCACCATGATCAGAATCCGTCGCGGCCGATCGAGCATCTGCACGAACTCGGCGATCGTCTTTCCGCCCCTGGCGTTCTTGCCCCTGGCGAGGTCGCTCAGGAAGTGCTCCGTCTTCGCATACGTGCGGTTGTAGACGGCGATGGGGAAGCCGTTGCGCTCGATGTTCAGCGCGATGTTCCGCCCCATCACTTCCAACCCGATGATCCCGAACGCCTGACCCATGTCGCTCCCGATTGAGTTTTCCGTTTGCCGCGGTCAGAGAGTTTTAGCCGCAGATGAACGCAGATGAACGCGGATAAGCGAGAGAAGACTCAAAAGAGTCCTTCTTTCTTATCTGCGTTTATCTGCGTTCATCTGCGTTCATCTGCGGTTCAAAATCCTAACTTGCCGTAATGGCCTTGTCCGATGGGACGGATTGTGGGGTTTTTGCTCGTGTTGGCAATGCGGCCGGCGCCTGGTCGAGGATCTCCTCGACGTACGCGCGCAGGAGCTCCCCCACCGACGCCGCCGACGCGATGGCGCCGCCGGGGCGATGGGGCGCATCGCCGTCGAACAGCTCGCAGAGGTGGCCGAGCCCAACGCCCTGCACGTGTTCCAGGCACGGCTCAAGGAACTTCATCGCCTCGCGCCGCATCGTGGCGCCCCTGCCGACCACGCGGAGGTAGGCCGTCACCCAGTGGCCCAGCAGCGACGGGAAGGCGGATCCCTGGTGATACGCCCGATCGCGCGCGACGACGTCGCCACCGTATCGACCCTGATACGAAGGATCGTCCGCCGCGAGCGTGCGCAGGCCGACGGGCGTGAGCAGCGTGCGATGGACCTTCTCGAGCAGTGTCGGGTGACGATCGATCGACAGGACCGGGAACGGCAGGCTCATCGCCAGGAGTTGGTTGGGACGGACCGACGGGTCGTGGCCGTGGTCTTCGACGACGTCGAAGCAGCAGCCGCGCTCGGCGTTCCAGAATCGCTCGTTGAACGCCGCTTGCGCCTTCGCGGCGAGTTCGCGCAGGTCCGTCGCCTGGCTCGTGCGCCCGAACCGCTCGCACAACTCGGCGGCGATGCACAGCGCGTTGTACCACAGCGCGTTCAGCTCGACGGGCCGACCCGCGCGCGGCGTGACGACCCACTCGCCGACCTTCGCGTCCATCCACGTCGTGCCCATCCCGGCCGCGTGCGTCTGGAGCAACCCATCACCATCGGTCGCGATGCCCAGCAGCGTGCCGTGGCGGTAGTTCGTGACGATCTCCGTCGCCGCGTCGAGCAGGCGCGAGACCGTCGCCTCGTCGCCCGTGTACCGCAGGTACTGCCAGAGGCAATTGACGTACCAGAGCGACACGTCCGCCCCGTGATAAAAGGAGTCTGACCCCTTTTCCGGAATGCAACTGGGCAGCAGGCCGTGATCGAGCTGCGTGGCGAGCGACTGGAGCATCGCCTTGGCGGCGGGGAAGTTGCCGGTCACCAGGAAGAGGCCGGGGAAGGCGATCAGCGCCTCGCGCACGGACGGCGCACTCCACGGGAATCCCGTGAGCGTCGCGAACGGCGCATCGGCGCCGTCCGTCACGTCGCATGCGAACGTGCGCGCCGCGGCGACGAGCGCATCGCGCATCGTGTCCGCGGACGACGTCGAGACGATCTCGGCCGCCGTCGTCGGCGCGGCTTCCACCGTCGCGTCGAGCTTCGCCAGTGTCCGCTCCAGCTCGATCGGCTCGGCCGAGCAGACGAAGTGAACCGTCTGCCCCGGCGACAATCGCCAGCGCACCACGCCGGGGTTCCACAGGTCCTCGAGTCCGCTGTACCCGCGCTGCTCTTCGCGGCGGTAGATCGTGTTCAGGTACCAGCACGCCGGCGACGGGTTAAACACCCCATCGTGTGCAAAGAAGACCTCCGGCGTCCGCGTCGTCGGCGGGATGCGATGGTGGCGCTTCGACTTGTTCTCCGCCCCCAGTCGCCCGTTCCACTGGTACGCCAGGTCGTGCATGGCGCGCAGCGCGAGCAGCGGGCGGATTTCGAGGTCGACGCCCGTCGAACGGCGCGGGGCGACGCTGTCGCTCTGCCCCGCCGGGCCGCAGTCGGCGCCCAGCAGCGTGTAGCTGATGACGACGGTGTTCTCGCCGCGCACGAGGCGGACGGACTTCTCCAGCGTCCACCCTTCACCCTGGTACGCCCAGCGCGGGAACGGCGCGGCGCAGAACGCCTTGAGCAGCCGATGCCCTTCGGGGTGGATCGTGCCGGGATACTCGTTGCACGCCAGCGCGTGCGGCCAGCCGTTGAGGTGCAGCGTTTCCTCGACGCGCGAGAGCAGCACCATCCGCCGCACCGGCGGACTCATCGCGGCGACCAGAAGCCCGTGATACTTGCGCGTGTTCAGCCCGACCGTCGTCGAGCTGGCGTAGCCCCCCAGGCCGTTTGATATGAGCCACTCACGTTCGAGCAGCGCGTCGAGGGACATCCCCCCGACGTTGAGCGGATCCATGACCATTCCTCCGTGAAATGGATTGCCCGGTTCAGATGTACAACGCGTACGCCCGCACCGGACTATACCACGTCCCGGTCGGGTTGATGAATGGCGGTTTTGCGCTCGGGTTGAATGAGGATGTTAAGGT
>JBAUGM010000051.1:0-2835 GCA_049679725.1 Tepidisphaeraceae bacterium | reverse complement strand
ATGGCCATCTGGCTCCGATCTGGCATCCGCAACCGCACGTCCGTAGGCTTGCTGCTCATGGGCGATGTTGTAGCGCCCTCGAACGAAAAAGTCGCGCGAAAAAGTTCACAAACTCTCAGGATGACGTTGAGCGGTGGGTTATTCGACTCCGTGTAAATTGTAACTCGGCCGTCAGATCGTGGCCGGCGGGCGGATGTTCTTCGGGTCCCACCGCGTGTCCAGCGCGTGCCGCACGCCGATGAGGTCCAGCAGCTTGCCGGCGACGAAATCGACGACCTCGCCGACGGTCGTGGGGTTCAAGTAGAAGCCCGGGTTCGTCGGCGCGACGATCGCGCCGGCGTCGGTCAGGATCTTGTAATTCGTCACGTCGATCGGCGACAGCGGCATCTCGCGGTGGGCGATGATGAGCTTGCGGCGCTCCTTGAGCGTCACGGCCGCCGCGCGGGAGATGAGGTTGCCGCCCAGGCCGTGGGCGACCTCGCCCAGCGTGTTGCTGGAGCAGGGGACGATGACCATGCCGTCGTGCAGGAAGCTGCCGCTGGCGAGCTTGCTGCCGACGTCGTTGTACGGGTAGAGCGTGATCGTGTGCTTGTCCGCCCCCGCCATCGCCGGCAGGTCGATTGTCTCCATGCCCATCTCGTCGTGCAGCAACCGCCGCCCGAGAGGCGAGACGACGAGGTGCACGTTCACCCCCGCGGCCACGAGCCCCTGGATGAACCGCTGCGCGTAAAGCGCCCCGCTGGCGCCGGTGATGGCGGTGACGATGTCCATGTGCCGGGATTCTATCGCGCGGTGCGCCGAGTGGCAGGCGTTTCAGGAACTTTGAAATCGAGGCGAACGAGCGAGCGGACGAGGGCAAGGTGCTTTTGCCGCGTTGCGGCGGGGAGGTCGACGGGCGGGGCGGGGTCGACGATTTCAGCGTAAATGCAGGCGCGATCGCCCTTGGCGAGCAGGTCGATGAGGCGCAACGATCGCTGGAAGGCGAAGCTCTCAATCGACGTGAAATCGGGCGCGCCGACCGGCTGGGTCGCCGCGCGGCGTTCGTTGTAAAGGACCTCGGCGGGGGGCATGTCGAGCGAGCGGTCGTCGGGATCGATCGGGGCTCTGACGTCGCGCGACTCGCCCGACGCGACGGGCGTCCCGTCAAGACGCGCGATGCCGTCCGCAAGGCGGATACGAACGTTCGCCAGCGGCTTCTCGCCGCGGTTCGTCAGGGCGCCGACGACGTGGCGTTTGCCATCGATCGTCTTGATGGTCAGCGACGCGACGACGATCGATGGCGACGACGTCCACTCCTGCGCCTGCAGCACGCGCGGCGTCGGCACGTGCGCCGCGAACCGCGTCGGCCACGTCCCGCCTTCGCTCTGTTCCGCGTGGAACTCGCTTCGCTCCGATTCCGGCGGGTCCGTCGGATCGTTCGCCGGCTGCCACCACGCGCCGCGGCGCGCGCCGTCGGCCTGGAAGTCGAACGGAGTCCCCTCCGGCCAGCGCAGCGAGACAAGATCGGTCACGATCGCCGCGGCGCCGTCCGCCTCCTCGATCATCCTCACCGAGCGATATTCGACCGTTCGCTCCGCGTTCTGCCGGCTGATGTTGAACGCACCCGCGGCGATTAGGCCCCCCCAGCCGAGCACGGTTACGAATGTCCACGGGCGACGCCCGAGCAGCTTCAGTAGCAGCGTGTCGACGGGGCCGAGAAATGCGAGCGAGACGAGCAACCATGCGGGGATCGTGCGCGCGCGGGCATTGGGCATGTCGCGCAGCCAGCGCGTCGTCTTCACGTCCGGCGTGCCGTCGCGCGTGCGGTCGGGAACGCCGTGCAGCAGCGGCTTCCAGAACGCCATCACCGCCTGCGGCACCGTGAAGCGCATCGCCGATAGGTCGATCGGCGAGATCACAACCTGCCCGAATCCGACGGGGCGGCGATATGCGACCACCGACTGCCCGACCAGCGGCACGGCCTCGGCGTCGGGCAGGGGGTTGAGCTGTCGCGCCCGCACGCGCGGGACGCGCGTCCAGCCGATGCGCTCGACCGTGGCGGGGTCGAGGTCGAGAAAGTAGCTCTCACCGATCAGGGCGGGGAGCACGTCGATGAGCGGGCCGCGCTCCGACGGTGCGCTGGAGCCGGGCCAGAGGACAAGCGTCCCGCCGGCGCGGAGCCAATCGACGATCGCCTGCTGCTGGTCTTCACGGATCCCGGAGAAGTCCGGCGCGTTGAGCATCAACACGTCCAGTGCGTCGTACCCCGCGGCCACGACCGGGAGGTAGGCCGGTGTGACGTAGCCAACGGTCGCATCGCCCGCGAACTGGTCCTTGATGAGGCCGGACGTCGAACCGTCCCCGCTCACGCCGATCATGGGCTGGCCCAACGGCGCCTGCTGGACGGGCGGGGTCAGGTTCAACTTCATGCCCGCGATGCGCTTGAAGGTCGCTGGGTCGCGCAAGGTCAGGACGGTGTCGCGCAGGTCCGGCAACTCGCCGAGCGGGAAGAAGACCGCGTGCGTGCTGGCCGAGGGGCTCAGGGCGAAGCGGTTGCGGATGGTCATGGTGCGGGGGGCGCCGGTGACGCCCTCGACAACGGCGATCACCTCGCGCGGCGAGCTCGACTCGGCCGTCACGTAGATCGGGTTCCACCGCCCGGCCCGGTACGTATTGCCCCAGCCGACCTCGACCCCCACAGCGGCCTCTGCCCGCGCGACCGTGGCGGCCAGGAGCAGGGTGAGGAAGATGACGGTCCGTCGGGGGATGGGCATGGTGTGGCAGCGCGTCGTTGCTCGATCGGGAGGGCGAGGCTCCGCCCGAGCCGTCTTCGTCCGTCGTAAAGCAGAGACGGCT
>JBAUGM010000050.1:0-9607 GCA_049679725.1 Tepidisphaeraceae bacterium | reverse complement strand
ACTTCGCCCCCTCGTTGCTGGGCTGACGCGGCGGCGCGGTCATCGGTTTGACCGGAAATCATCTTCACGACTCGTCGTCCCTCGTCAGCGATGGTTGGAAAGAGAAAAGGCTCACACGCTCTGAGGTACCCCGAAGGATCTCGATCTTCGAGAGCGATCCGTGAGCCGAGATCCTTCGGAGTACCTCAGGATGATCGTGCTGTCGCTGCTGCGGCTGCTGCTCCTGTTGTTGCTGTTCATGCGGTGCGCGCGGGGGAGGACGCGGGCGCTACCCGTACCCCAGCCCGTCCAAGTCATCCTCGCTCATGCCGAAGTGGTGCCCGATCTCGTGGAGCACGGTGATGCGGACCTGCTCGACCAGCTCGTCCTCGCTGTCGCAGGCGTCCTCGTGGTCTTCCTGGAAGATGTAGATCACGTCGGGCATCACGCCTGAATGGAGCACGCTGCGCTCGTCGCGCGCGATGCCGTGGTAGAGGCCGAAGAGCAGCTCGTCGTCGCGCAGGCCGACGCTCTTGAGCTGCCTGGTCGTCGGCCGATCGCGGATCTCGATCGAGATTTCTTCGAGGTATTGCACAAACACTGGCGGCACGTCCGCCAGCGCCCGCTCGACCAGCTGCGCGAACCGTTCTCTGCTCACGTCGAAGGGCATGGGAAGAAGAGGTTAGCCACCGATGGGGCGCCGATGAACACCGATCAGAAAAATTGGCCGCGAATCTCACGAATGAACACGAATGGAGCGAGCGCTTCTCTCATTCTGGTCCATTCGTGAAATTCGTGGCTCAATCTTTCTCGCCTTTCATCGGTGTCCATCGATGTCCATCGGTGGCAAATTGATCGATTCCTATTAGAATCCCGCGCAATTGAACTCAGGGCCAGACAATGAAGGACTCCGCATGCGTTTGCCCATCCTCGCGATTGTAGCCGCAGCCGCCCTCGCCGTCGGTGGGTGCGGGACGCCGAGCTTTCTCATCACCCCCGTCAGCCACACGCAGAAACTGCGCGAGATTCCCGTAGCGGGCGGGCGGTCGAGCGACAAGATCGCCGTCATCGAGGTCGCGGGAATCCTCGTCAACGCCCGCACGGGCGGGTTCCTCCAGCCGACGGAGAACAAGCTCAGCCTGTTCAAGGAGCAACTCGATCGCGCCGCGACGGACGACAAAGTGAAGGCCGTCGTGCTCCGCGTGAACTCGCCGGGCGGGACGGTGACGGCATCGGACACCATGTACACGCTGCTGACGCGCTTTAAGGAGAAGACGAGGAAGCCCGTCATCGCCTCCCTCCAGGAAGTCGCCGCCAGCGGCGGGTACTACGTCGCGTGCGCATCCGACGAGGTCATGGCCTGCCCGACCAGCGTCGTCGGGAGCATCGGCGTGATCTTCAACACCTACGACGTGCAGAACGGCCTGAGCAAGATCGGCGTCCGCGCCGAGGCGATCAAGAGCGGGCCGCTGAAGGACATGGGCTCGCCGTTCAAGGCCATCACGCCCGAGGAGCGGGCGGTCATGCAGGGGATGGTCGACGAGTATTACGCGCGGTTCGTTTCGGTCGTAAAGGAGCACCGCACGATCGACGGCGACGACAACATCCGCACCGCCACCGACGGCCGGGTCTTCAGCGGAGAGCAGGCGCTGAAACTCGGTCTGGTCGACCGCACCGGCCTGCTCGAGGACGCGATCAAGCTGGCGCGTCAGACCGCCAACGCGCCGGGCGCGAAGGTGATCATGTATAAGCGTCCCTATGGCTACGCCGGCTCCATCTACGCGAACGGCCCAACGCCCGCGCCGCAGGCGAACGTGACGCACCTGCAACTCCCCGGCAGCGACTCGCTCATGCCGACGGGGTTTTATTACTTGTGGCAGCCGTGAATGAATAAGGATGATGAAGAAGCGTTCAGCGGTCAGCTATCAGCGATCAGCCAATCAATGAAGTCGCTTTCGCTGGCTGATCGCTGAGAGCTGAGAGCTGACCGCTCCGCCCATGATTTCCATCACCTGCACCAACTGCCAGGCCGCCCTTTCGATCGACGACGCGTTCGCCGGTGGGGTGTGTCGTTGCCAGCACTGCGGGACGATCCAGACGGTGCCGTCGAAGAAGAAGAACGGGCTCTCCGGAACGGCGGCCGGACTGGGCGTGAAGACGTCCAAGACGCTCTACCAGAAGCGCCCGCGCGAGGCGGGTGTGGGGACGGGGCTCGACGAGTTGGCGGAAGCGGTGACGAGCAGTGGGCTCACGGGGAGCGGGTTGTCCGCCCGCGCGTCGCGCCCGCCGGGCAGCGCGCCGCGGACGGGGGCGGCGGCGGCGAAGAACAACATGACGATGCTCGTCGGCATCGCCGCCATCGTCATCATCGCCGTGCTCGTCACCATGCTCGTCATGACCAGGGGCCGTGATCCCGGTGGAACGTCGACGGCGAATCGAACCGGTGGCGCATCGCAAACCGGACCGCAGTCGCCCGGCGCGCCGGCGAATGCCGGGGAGCCTTCGTTCGCCGGCGTGAAACTCGACCACCCCAGCGTCATCTACGTGCTCGACCGCGGCAGCAGCATTTCAGAGCCGTTTGGGTCGCTCAAGCAAGCCGCGCTGAAATCAATCGAGTCGCTGGGGCCGGAACGTCGATTCCAGATTCTGTTCTGGGACAACGCGCAGGACCCCGGCACGTTCCCGCCGCTGCTCGCGTACGCGACGGGTGCGAACATCGCCAACGTCCGGAGGCAGACGGAAGACGTCTATGCCTTCGGCGCCACCGACGCGGCGCCGGCGCTGACCAAGGCGATCTCCCAGCGCCCCGCCGCCATCGTGCTGGTCACAGCCAAGGGCGCGGACCTGGACGACACGTTCGTGGACATGGTGAAGGGCGCAAAGAAGGACGTGCCGGTCGCCATCCACACGTTCGCCGTGGGCGGCTCCGGACAGAGCACCGCGCTCAAAACCGTCGCAGCCATGACGGGCGGGGAATACCGCGAGCTCACCTCCGCCGAGCTGAGTCGATTCGGAAACTAAGCGGCGGAGGTCGCTTCAGCGACCTCGTCCCCGGCGCCTCAAAAGAACCCGGAATCTGGGAGAATGGTGTCGTCCGTTCCACGTGCGCGGGCGCGGACGGGGCGATAAATCGGTCCGACCCCGCGTCCACAAAAAATCTTGAGCGAATTTCTATCACGATAGGCCAAGGCTGGCCGATGTAGTTACTAGAGCGTCCCCTGCCGGTATTATCGGACTCCGTGGCGGGTCCGTGACAGGGCAACGGGCATCCGGGGACGCTCCGGAAAATCGGTGGGATCCGCGTGAAAAACTCGCAGCGCAAGTTTGTCGTCTTCACCAGCTTGATCGGCGTCCTCACCGTGACCAGCGCTCTGCTGTTGGCCCTGGCGCCCGCCCCGCTCACCGCCGACGCGGCCAGCAGCCTGTTCGCCATCGACGCCCCCTCGTCCCTCGATGTGATCTACGACACGCAGGTCCCCGCCCAGCCGAACCGGTGGAAGTACGTCTACGTCCGTCACACCCGCACGACCGCCGGCAACGCCCTGACCCTCGGCCAGGCCTCCGGCGGGCTCGGTGACCACTTCGTCATCGGGAACGGCGACGGATGCGTCGACGGCGAAATCCAGATCGGCCAGCGCTGGAACCAGCAGCAGTCGGCCCTGCCCCCGATCAAGGGGTCGACGATCGACCCGGCCTGCATCAGCATCTGCCTCGTGGGCGACTTCGACCGCGCCGTCCCGACGCCCACCCAGCTCCGCCGGCTCTCGCAGCTCGTCGGCACGCTCCAGGGACGGCTGGGCATCCCCGCGGACCAGGTGCTCCTCATCGACCACCCCAACTCCCCCGCGGGCACCGGAAAGTACTTCCCCTCCGGCGCCTTCCGCGCCCAACTCCTCCCCTGAGCCACGCGCTCCTCACTCCCTTGGCGAGCCCGCTTTAGCGGGCGGGGTGCCCACCGGTCGCGCACCTACCTTTCGCTTGCTATTAGCGCTCCGTTATCCTAAGTTACGACCACCGCGGGACGGCGTGTCGGAGCGGGCGGGTTGAACCGTCTTTTTCCGGACGACTCACCCACTGTGGGGGCGGGGAAGCCTCTGTCCGTCCGCGGCGTCTGCACAACTTGGATTGACACAAGAACGGTCTGATCGACGGCGGCAGCCTATCATCATAAACGTCATCTGCCCCGCGCGATGAGCGCCACCCCCCGAATATCCACCTGTAGGGGGACAGGCGAGACCGAACCTGGGTGGGCGATGTCTTCATGGCTCAAAAACTCCTCCACTACGAGGTATTGGAGCGACTGGGAGAAGGTGCGGGAAGCACCATCTACGCAGTCGTCGACCCCGAGACGCGACAAACGTACGCGCTCAAGCACGTCGTGCGCGCCAATCAGAAGGACATCCGCTTCATCGAGCAGATGGAGACGGAGTTCGAGGTTTCCAAGCAGTTCACCCACACGAACCTCCGCCGCAGCTTCGACCTGAAGCTGCAGAAGACCCTCCTGCTCAAGGTGAGCGAGGCGTTCCTCACGATGGAGCTGGTCGACGGCAAGCCGCTCGACGTCCGCCCGCCGACCGACCTGGTCGACATCGTCGACACCTTCATCCAGGCCGCGCATGGACTGCGGGCCATGCATCAGATGGGCTATGCCCATTGCGACATCAAGCCGAACAACATCCTGCGGAACGAGTCCGGCAAGGTGAAGGTCATCGACTTCGGCCAAAGCTGCAAGATCGGGACGGTCAAGGAGCGCATTCAGGGAACGCCGGACTACATCGCCCCCGAGCAGGTCGCCCGCCGGCCGATCAGCGTGCAGACCGACGTGTTCAACCTCGGCGCGACCCTGTACTGGGCCATCACCGGCAAGGTCATCCCGACGCTCTACACGGTCAACAAGAAGGGCGATAACAGCTTCCTGCTCGACGCCCGGATTGACACGCCGCAGGACCTCAATCCGAAGGTCCCCACCGCCCTGTCGAACCTGGTGATGGAGTGCGTCTCGACGCGCCCGCAGAAGCGCCCCGCCGACATGGACGCGATGATCACGCGGTTGGAGCTGAGCAAGCACATCCTGATGAAGGAGCGGAACCCCGCGAGCGCGACAGCGCCCGCGGAAGAGTTTCCCGACCAGGAGACCCGCTTCGGCAAGTTTCGCGCGCCGTAACGCCGCGCGCCGATAACCGGACGCCTCAACCGTAGGGGGCGAACCTCGTGCCCCCCCCCGCAATTCGCGGGACTTTCTCCGGGAAAATATTATGAGCATGGTCATTTTACCGTTGACCCGAGCGCCAGCGAGGCGTATTATGAGCGCAGTCATATTACTTCGCCCGCGCACGGACGTCCGCCAGAGAAGAGCTCATGCGAGTCTCCGCAGAAACGAAAGCCGCTACACGCGAGACGATCCTGCGAACCGCGCGGCGCCTGTTTGCTGAGAACGGATACGAAGCGACCCGAACGCGTGACATTGCTCGCGCGGCCGGGATCGCAAGCGGAACCCTCTTCAATTACTTCCAGACCAAAGAGGCGATCGTCGCCTGCCTGGCCAGCGAGGCCATCGGAGAAACGCTGACTGAAGCGGGCGCAACGCCGCGCACGGCCGAGACGCTGGAAGAGGCTTTGTTCGGCTTGATCGCTTCAGGTTTGCGGAAGCTCAAGCCGTTGCGCAAGCACTTGCCGGCGCTACTGGAAACCTCCCTTAGTCCACTTGCCCTCACGCCCCAGGACGAATCGACATCTCTGCGTGTCGCACATCTGGAAGCCGTCGCCACGCTCGCCGCCCATCACGGATATGGCGAACTGCCTCCGACCGCGCTGCAACTGTACTGGACGCTCTACACCGGCGTGTTGGTCTTCTGGGCAAACGACGCGTCGCCCAAGCAAGAGGACACACTGGCCTTGATCGATGATTCACTGAGCATGTTCGTCGGCTGGCTCGGCCAAGAAACACAGGTCGATTCCAGCCCGCGGCAACGATAAGGAGCCGTCATGCCATCTGTCGCCCAACTTCTGAAAGCGCTGCCGGACGATGATGCAATCGCTGTCGGCGATAAGACCATGCCCGGCGCGCCGAGCGAGGCGATGTCATTGCGGCCAGTGCCCCTCGGAAGGCTGCGGCGCATCGGCTTGCTCGGTACGTTACAGGCCAAGATCGCCGCCGCCTACTTCTTCTACTGGGTGCGCGGCTGGTTCAAGAATGCGGCGGAAAAAGAAAAGCTGCTGGCGGAAACGCACTGGCGGACGGCAGCAAAGGTGCTCAATTCGATGGGCTATCTCCGCGGCGCCGTCATGAAGGTCGGGCAGACGCTGGCGAACTTTCCGGACATCGCGCCCGACCAGTTTGTCGAGACACTCGAGAAGCTGCATTTCCATGCGCTGCCAATGCACTGGTCGCTGCTTCGCGAAATGGTCCACAATGAGCTGGACGAAGACCCGGAAAACCTCTTCGCCTCCTTCGACAAGCGCGCGTTCGCGGCAGCGTCGCTGGGACAAGTGCACCTCGCACAGCTCAAGCGCGGACAGGAGGTCGCGGTCAAGATTCAGTACCCCGGTATCGGGAGGACCATCGGCGAGGATTTGAGCAACCTGCTGATGTTCATGCTGCCGGCGCGTCTGAGCGCGGATTGGCAGAACGTGCGGGAGCAGTTCGACGACCTCCGCATGCGCCTGGAGCGCGAAACGGATTACGTTCGCGAAGCTGCGACACTGCAAAAGGCCAGGTCTCTTTTTCGCGATGAAGACGGCATCGTCGTCCCCCGCGTCTTCCCCGAGCATTCGACCCAGCGCGTGCTGACGATGGAATATCTCCCCGGCGTGCACCTGGATGAATTCCTGGCGGCCGATCCGCCCCAAGAACTCCGCAACGAATTCGCCAGGAAGATGCTCCGGGCGTGGTATCGCATGCTGTTCGCCGGACGCATGCTGTACGTCGATTTCCATCCGGGCAATTTCCTGTTCATGGAGGACGGCCGCCTGGGCGTCATCGACTTCGGTTGCATGGTGGAGCTGGACGACACGTTGTGGGAGCTGTTCCGCAAGATGGACCGCGCGATGACCACGGGAAGGCGAGAGGACATTGTCGAGTCGATCAAGGAATGGTCCTGGATGGGAGACGATCCGGCCGAGGCTGACCGCGTTCGCCTCACGGCGGATTACGCCGAATGGAGTTGGCAATCACGGATGCGCCGCCGCGAGTTCGACTTCGGTGACGAGGCCGACTTCCGCCGCGGCATCGACCTGTTCCTGGAGATGGTGCGCAAGCGCTACAGTCGCGCGCGGGCTTGCACGCCGATGATGGCGCGGCAGCAGATGGGGTGGCTGGCGATGCTCTACCGGCTGCGCGCCAAGGTCGACGTCGCATCGATCGCGGAAGAAGAGGTTCGTGCCACCGGCTGGGACCGCAGCGACTATGCGCCGCCATAACCAGCATCCTGTTCAGACGGGAATAAGGGACGGGAATAGGGGGACGCGAGGGACGGGAATAAGGGGACGCGAGCCTTTTTCGAAAATATGCTCGCGTCCCCTTTTCCGCGCCCTTTTCCGCGCCGAAAATATGCTCGCGTCCCCTTTTCCGCGCGTCCCCTTTTCCGCGCTTGACGGGAATAAGGGGACGCGAGCCTTTTTCGCGTCCCCTTTTCCGCGCTCTTTTCCGCGCTTGAGGAATCTCGGGCTCGAAGGCGACTTCCGACTCCCGAGTTCCCTCAGGTCGCCAAGGCTCCCATCGGGATGACGAGCGGCGCACGATGCGTCAGAGCTTCGTCATCTACACGGCGCTGAACGGTTCTTGCGAAAAACTCGGCTCGGCAGGAGCCTCGCCCTCCCGTTGTGCGGAGCGGTCAAACTACGCCCAACCCTTGCCGTTCTTCCGCGTCCCGCACAGGTTCACCTTCATCCCCAGCGCTGCCGCCATCGCGGCCTTGGCGAACATCGCGGCGTCGGCGGTCCGCTCGTCGTGACCGTAGGCGACCTGGATGTGGTTGGCCTTGTGCTGGGCCATCATCTGGTCGCGGTTCACGCCATAGGTGACGGCGTGCATGATCGGCCACTGCGGCGTCGTGCTGTCCCAGCGGCGCTGGGTTTCCTCCATCGGCAGCTCGATCACCTTCGCGCGGCCGAGGTCCATGTTCAACTGACCATCGGCGACGTACACGCGCGACCAGACGATCTCGCCGGGCTTGCTGATGCCCTTGATCGTGCTCCCGCCGAGGCGGAAGTACATCGGCGGCTGGCGCTCGCCGCTCGCGCCGGCCCAGCCGTTGATGAAGTGGCTCGGCGGGGCTGAGCCGGAGATCTCGAAGACCCACACGTACTCATCGGTCGTGCCGCTGGCGTCGAAGTCGCCCCAGCGCAGGTCGTGCAGGGTATTCTCGACCGGTAGCCCCATCGCCTTGTGCACGCGGCAGGTCATCAGCCCGTCGAGGCCCGCGCACTCGTCGACTTCGTTGAAGTGCGGCAGCGGCTCGCCGGCGTACAACTCGCGCGATCCGTCGGCGCTGCGCACCGGCGGGCGCACGGAATCGTTCAGCGTGCCTTCAACAAGATCGGATGCCGGCAGCAGATCCTTCAGCCCCTGCTGATACTGGATGCCGATCGTCGCGCAGCCGAATTCATCCGCGATGCGCGTCGCGGCGATGTACGTCTTGCACTGCATCAGGATCTGGTTCTCCGTCAAGTCCGTCTCCTCGTTCGATCCCGTTTTGAACTGCATCCCCTTGTCGAGGTACCACTGGTAGACCGCGCGCGCCTCGGCATCGCTCACCCGCGTCGCCGCGTGGTACAGGGCCGACTGGCTGAGGCGCTCCTTGTAGACGCCCGTCGGGTTGAGCAGCGAGTCGGGGATGATCGCGTTGAACATCCCCATGCACCCTTCATCGAACACGCCCATGATCGCCTTGTCGCGCATGAGCTGTCCCGCGAGCGCTTCGCCGAGCTTGCGCTCCTTGCCGGGGAGCTTCACGTTCTTCAGCCGCGTGACGTGACCCGGCTTGTGCTTGAACTTCCCGCCGCTCAGCCAGGCTTTCAGCTGCGACGTGAAACGCTCGTCGGTGAAGTCGTCGCTCCAGAGCGTCGTGTACTTCACGCCGGCCTTCGTCAGCGAGCCGTTCAGGTTCAGCATGCCGACGAGCCCGGGCCATTGGCCGGACCAGTTGGCGACGGTGCAGATCGGCCCGCGGTGCGAGATCAAACCGTGCAGCACGTGGTGCGAGTACTGCCACACCGCCTCGGCCACCATGATCGGCGCATGAGGATCCACGTTGCGGAAGACGTCGATCCCTTCCTTCTGCGACTGGATGAACCCGTGCTTCTGATCGTCCTTGTACGGGTGCGCGCGGACGAGCTCATAGCCGGATGCGCGGACCGCCTCGGCGAGCCGCTCTTCCATTGCCTGCTGCGCGGGCCAGCAGACCTGGTTGGCGCTGGGGCGCAGGTCGCCGTTGGCGATGAGCTGGATTTGCTTCTTCTTGAGCTTCTTCGGACGGGGTTCGGACGGGAGTTGGTATCCGGGCATGGATCGGATGAATAACGGACGGGTCGGATCGATGCAAGAAAACGCGGGAAAAACGATTGCGGAGCCGTCCACGGCGGTCCCAGAGCGCCAGCGCCGGGCCGCGCCGTTCGAATGGTCGAGAAC
>JBAUGM010000049.1:0-5063 GCA_049679725.1 Tepidisphaeraceae bacterium | reverse complement strand
CGTCAGATGTGTATAAGAGACAGGTGTTCGTCCGCGAAGCCGCAAGCGGAAGACATGACGCCTGCGCGCGGATCGCGTTCGCGCTCGCGTGGAACACCCCGCTCCAATCCTTATACTGTCCGACCCGCGCGCCGATTCGTCGCGTTCACTCTCGCTCGGAGCAACCATGGCAGCACAACAACCCCCCAAGAAAATCGTCCTCGCCTATTCCGGCGGACTCGACACCTCCGTCATCCTTCCGTGGCTCAAGGAGCGCTACCCCGGCGTAAAGCTTGTCGCGTTCGCCGCGGAGTTGGGTCAGGGCGACGAGCTGAAGGGCATCGAGGACAAGGCCTACAAGTCCGGCGCCGATGAGGTCGTCGTCATGGACCTCCGCGAGGAGTTCGCGCGCGACTACTGCTGGCCGATGCTCCGCGCGCACGCGGTCTACGAGCAGGACTACCTCCTCGGCACGAGCATCGCCCGCCCGCTCATCGCGGCCAAGCAGGTCGAAGTCGCCCATCAGACCGGCGCCGACGCCGTCGGTCACGGCGCCACCGGCAAGGGCAACGACCAGGTCCGCTTCGAGCTGACGTACATGGCGCTCGATCCGGCCCTGAAGATCATCGCGCCATGGAAGGACACGCTCTTTCAGTTGCGCGACCGCGAGTCCGCCGTCGACTACGCCGCCAAGCACGGCATCCCGATCCCGGTCAGCAAGAAGAAGATTTACAGCCAGGACCGCAACCTCTGGCACATCAGCCACGAAGGCGCCGAGATCGAGCACCCCGACGCCGAGCCGAACTGGGAGGCATGTCTGACGATGGTCGTCCCGCCGGAGAAGGCTCCGGACGAACCGGAGACCGTCAGCGTCGACTTCGAGCGCGGCAACCCGATCGCCGTCAACGGCAAGAAGCTGCCGCCCCACGACATCATCGCCGAGCTGAACAGGATCGGCGGCAAGCACGGCGTGGGCGTCACGGTGCTGGCCGAGAACCGCCTCGTCGGCATGAAGTCGCGGGGTGTGTACGAAACCCCCGGCGGCACGATCCTGTACGAGGCCCACAAAGCACTCGAACAAATCTGCATCGAGCGCGACACGCTGCACTACAAGCTGCTCGTCGCCCAGCGCTACGCGGAGCTCGTCTACAACGGCCAGTGGTTCCACCCGCTGCGCGAGGCGCTGCAAACGTTCATCGACCACACGAACGCGACCGTGACCGGCACCGCGAAGGTTCGCCTGTTCAAAGGCCGCGCGATGCAGATCGGCGCGACCAGCCCGCACACCCTCTACGACCCGCAGCTCGCGAGTTTCTCAATGGAGGGCTACGACGTGACCGCCGCGCGCGGGTTCATCGATCTGTTCGGCCTGCCGATGAAGGTGGCGAGCCAGCGGAAACGTTGGTGATCACGGCTGACGCGACACTTCGCAAGATTTAGCTCCGGGCATGCCCGGGCCATCTGTCGGTAGCACCAGCCGCTCGAACGCCGGAGAACGCCCCGTTTTACGCGATATACAGTTCCCATCCGTTTATACTTACCCGCCGCTGGGGGCCCCCGTACCATCCGTTCGTACGACGGCCTTCACATCACGCAATTGAGCGTGGAGAGGTAGTGTGATGACCGCCGCATGGCTACTCGGCTGGTGGAACCTGATCTTCATCGTGCCCTTCGGGCTCGCGATGGTGTATCTGGGTCTGTACACCATGACGGGCATGGGCGGCGACCATGACGCCGACGCCAATGCCGACGGTGACGTCGGCCATGATGTCGATGCGGACGCGGATGTCGACGCCGACGCCGACGCCGACGCAGACGCGGATGCTGACGCCGATGTAGACGCGGATTCAGGCGCCGGCGCCGACGTGCACTCAACGGAGATGCACCACAGCGTCGGCCACGAAGGCCACGGCCACGCGGGTCACGATCACGGCCACGCCACTTCGGCCGCGCATCGCGACGCCTCGCTGCACGCGACGCTGCTGAACCTCGTGGGCGTCGGCCGGGCGCCGCTGGGCGTCGTGCTGATGATCCTCCTGATGACCTGGGGGTTCATTGGGTTCACGATCAACCATCTCCTCCGCCTGGTCGTGCCGGCGGACTGGATGGTGGCGCTCGCGTCGCTGCCGCTCGCGGCGGTGGGCAGCATGGCGGTCACGGGCGGCATCGCGCGGATGTTCGCGCGGCTCCTGCCCACGACGTCGACGACGGTGCACAAGCGCCGCGAGCTGTGCGGGTGCACGGGCGTGGCGATGTACGAGATCACGACCAGCTTCGGGATGGTTGCCGTCCGCGATCGCGAGGGCAACCACTACCAGCTCGCCTGCCGCGTGCCCGCCGAGCGGCCATCGATCGCAAAGGGCGAGCGGGTGCTCCTCGTGCGGTATGACCGGGAAGCGGAGATGTTCGACGTCATCCCCGACGAGCTCGGCGGCCGCGAGGGGCGAATGCTGAACGACGAACCACCCGCGCCGGGGGCGCGAGAAGGAACGACGACAGAGTCAGGTAAGGAAAGGGACCGGGTGTCACAATGATCTTCTTGCTGTTCCTCATCGGTTTAGCGCTCGCCGTCGGGCCGTACTTCCTCCCGATGATCGGGGTGCAGATCGGCTTCGTGTCGCAGGTGCTGATGTCAGGCGCGGGCCTCGTCGTGCTCGGGCTCGTCGCCCTCATCGCCGCCGTCAACCGGCTGTGGCGCAAGGCGTCGGCCAACATGGCGTTCGTCCTCACGGGCGGCAAGCAGGCGCGCGTGATCGTGGACGGCGGCGCGTTCGTCATCCCCGTCGTGCACCACGTGACGCCCGTTTCGCTCGAGACGATGCGCCTCAACGTCGAGCGCCGCGGCGCCCACGCGCTGATCACGAAGGACAACCTCCGCGTCGACCTCTCGGCCGAGTTCTACATCAAGGTACAGGCCAACCAGGAAGACATCCTCCAGGCCGCGCGGTCGCTGGGCGGCCGCAGCGTCGAGCCCGGCGCGGTGAGCGAGCTCGTCCAGGAGAAGCTTGTCAGCGCGCTCCGAACGGTCGCCGCCACCAAGGACCTCGTCGAGCTGCACGCGAAGCGCGACGAGTTCGCCAGCGCCGTGCAGCAGATCGTCACGCACGACCTGGCGAGCAACGGCCTGTCGCTGGAGACGGTGACGATCTCCGCGCTCGACCAGACGGACCCCACGCAGCTCCAGGAACGCAACGTCTTCGACGCGCAGGGCCTCCGCAAGATCGCGGAGATCACGATGAAGGCGAAGGTCGAGCGCAACGAGATCGAGCAGGAGAGCTCGCGCATGGTCGTGAGCAAGAACGTCGCGACGCGCAAGCAGGTGCTCGACATGGAGCGCGACCAGGCCGAGTTCGAGGCCGAGCAGAAGACGAAGGTCGCCAATGTCCGCGCCGGGCGGGAGCGCGAGATCGCCGAGTTCAAGCTGTCGCAGGACGAGGCGATCAGCCGCCGCGACATCGAGAAGATGAAGCAAATCGAGACCGCCGAGGTTGAGCGGACGCTGGCGGTCGAGCAGGCGCAGGTGGCCAAACAGGTCGCGCTGATCGCGACGATGCGCGAACAGGAGACGGCCGAGATCCTCAAGAAGCAGGCGGTGGAAGTCGCCGAGCGCACCAAGGAAGTCGCCGTCGCCCAGAAGGAGCGAGAACGCGCCGCCGCCCAGGCGCAGGTGCTGACGGCCGAGGCCGAGCGCGAAAAGGCCAAGCAGTTGGTCACAACCGTGACGGTCACCAGCGAGGCCGACCGTGAGGCACAGAAGAAGCTCATCGCGGCCCAGCAGGAGATCAAGCAGAAGCAGCTTCGCGACCAGACGGAAGCCGATGTCCTCGCATACATGTCGGTCAAGCAGGCCGAGGGCGAACGCCAGGCGGCGGAGATGCAGTACGAAGCCCGCCTGCGCCTGGCGGAGGCGGACGCGGCGTCACAGACGAAGCGCGCCGAAGGTGAACGTTCGATCAAGATGGTCGACGTCAACGTCGAACGCGAGCGCGTGAACGTCGAGCAGGCGCGCGTCGAGGTCGAGCGCGTCAGCCTGAGCAACCGCAGCGAGTTCGAGGACGCCGCGCTGAAGTTCGAGTTGGAAAAGCTGCGCATCGAGGCCGACAAGCAGGTCCGCATGGCGGCGGCCGCGGCGCTGGGCAACATGCTCTCCAAGGCGAACATGCAGATCTTCGGCGACCCGGTCACGATGACCCGCATGAGCGAGCAGTTCATGCGCGCCGCGAGCCTGGGCACCGCCGCCGACGGGTTGATGCGGTCGTTGCCGCCTCAGGCGCAGGAGATGCTCGAGCGCGTCGCGACGTCGGTCGGCATGGCGCTGAAACCTGCCGACGAACCGCACGCGGGCAACGGGCATGGGGCTTCAGTGCCGACGACCCCGCCACCCGCACCGCCGGTTGTTGTCGACCCGGAGCCCGCGACCGAAGCGAAGGCGGGCAAGCGCGTCTCGTCGCGTGAGGACCGTTCGAACTGACGATGCTGGCCCTCACCCCGTCCCTCTCCCTGGGTACAGGGAGAGGGGGAAAGACGAAGACGTGGGCATTCGCGACGACCTCAACTACGGCCTGGCCGCCTTCGGCATCCAGATCCCCGAGCGTCTTTACCTCGAGGAGAGGGCCGCCAGCCTCACCGAGAGCCCCGCGCAGAACACCGTTGCGCTGGTGACCGGCGCGGCCGTGCTCTTTTACCTCGCCGAGCGCGGCAGGAACCCGAAGGTCAACGACATCTACGACGCGCTCGTCTACTGCACGACGAACATCTCCGTCGGCTACTGCGACATCTTCGCCCACACGGCGGCCGGAAAGCTGATCGGCAGCATGCTGATGACGATCGGCCCGTCGATGGCGGCAAAGACGCTCGACGGGCCGAAGGACGCGAAGGCGCATGAGACGCAGCAACAGATCCTCGCGACGCTGCGCGAGATCGCGGCGAAGCTCCAAACGCCGTCTGGCGGTGAGTAGCCCTTTCACGTCTGAGTAGCCATCGAACAATGCTCGGTTGTCATCCTGAGGTACTCCGAAGGATCTCGACCATCGATTGCGGGAGATCCTTCGGAGTACCTCAGGATGCAATACTGTCCGGAACTC
>JBAUGM010000048.1:0-9395 GCA_049679725.1 Tepidisphaeraceae bacterium | reverse complement strand
ACCTGCACGAGGGCGCGCGCCACCCGATGACGTCGGCGCATCGGACGGCGTCGCATTGGTTCGGTCACGAGGAAGAGAAGCGTCACTTCCCCCGCGCCGGCGCAACGATCTCCGCCGCCGCCTGCCTGGCGGCGGGTGTGGGGATCATGTACCTGCTCGACCCCACCGACGGCGCGCGCCGCCGCGCGATGCTGCGCGACAAGACGTCGCGCTGCATCCACGAGACGGGCGACTTCTTCCGCCGGACCGGGCAACACCTGCGCAACCGCACGCGCGGGATGGCGCACGAGACGCGCGGCATGTTCCAGCGCGACGACGCGAGCGACGACCAGGTCGCCGAGCGCATCCGCTCGCGCATCGGCCACCTCCGCCAGCAGTCCATCGTCGACATCCTCGTCACCGACGGCCGCGCGACGCTGAGCGGCCGCTGCACGACCGACGACATGGACGCGCTGCTCTCGACCGTGCAGAGCACGCCGGGCGTGGTCGCGATCGTCAACCAACTCGACGTCCGCAACGAACGCGAATCGGCGGGATTGGGCGGGATGACGACGTAGTTCGCGTCCTACCCCCCGCGGGGCACGGTCACGAACGTCGTACGCCGCGCGCTGCACGTCATCCCGATGGGAGCCTTTGGCGACCTGAGGGATCTCGGGTTCGAAAGCGATCCGCGAGGATCGAGATCCTTCGGCTCGTGAAACTCGCCTCATCGTGCGCACGCCTTCGTAGCCGATCTTCACCGGGTTCTGCGTGACGATCGCCTGCATCTCGCCCTTTCTCAGCGCTTCGACCATCGGCTCGGTCGCATCGAAGCCGACGAACTTGATCCGGCCCGCGAGGTTCTGCTGCCGCAGCGCCAGCAGCATGCCGAAGGCCGTCGGCTCGTTCGAGCAGAACAGGCCGTCCGCCTCCTTGAGCGCATCGAGCATCGACATGCCCAGCTTTTGCGCGTCCTCGATGTTCGGCCCGCCGAACCGGTTACTGACGGTCACCTCGATGCCGGCGCTCCGCTTCATGACCTCGAGGAACCCCTCCTCGCGCTCGGTGGTGCTGGCGGAGCCTTCGAGGTAGCGGATGAGCACGACCTTGCCCTTGCCATTGAGAAGTTTCGCGAGCGCCTCGCCCGCGAGGATGCCGCCCTGGTGGTTGTTGGTCGCGACGAAGCTGACGAAGTCTTTGCCGCTCTCGCCCTTGAGCCCCGAGTCGATGATGACGACGGGGATGCCCTTGGCCATCGCGCCGGCGACGGGGCGTTGGAGGGCGGTGTCGTCCAGCGGCGCGAGGACGATGCCGTCGACGCCCTCGGCGACGAATTGATCGACGATCTGGATCTGCTGGGCGCGATCGTTCTCCTTGAGCGGCCCCCTCCAGACAATCGACACCCCCGCCTCCGCGGCGGCGCGGCGCGCGCCCTCCTCGACGCTCTTCCAGAAGACGTGCGTGGTCCCCTTGGGGATGACGGCGATGGTCGGCCCGCCGGACGGACTGGTCGTCGACCCCGCGCCCTGATCCGACCGCTCGCAACCCCACCCCGCGAAGCCGAGCACCACCGCCACGGCAGTGGCAGCCAGCCGCGACCCGCCGTTGATCCTCGTCATCCGGTGTTCCCTCCGTGAGGGTGTGATGACGATCAGTCTACCGCGCGCTCGGCGCGCGCGACGCGCCCCAAAACAAGCGGGGCCGCCACGAGTGGTTCGTGACGGCCCCGGTTTGATGACTGCCGAACGTGTGAGAGACGACCACTACCTTGCGAACGGGAGGAAGTCGGGGTCAGGGTAACAGTTACCCGAGTGCTTCCCGCGAAGCGCGTCGACGCGGCTGAAGAACTCGGCGTGGCCGTCGGCAAAGGAGACGTTGCCCATCGCGTCTTCGTTGGCCTGCGGGCTAGCGGCGCCCTGCTTGGCCGTGGCGCGGCGCTGGTGACGAGAGGCGACGGCATTGATCGACGCGGTGTTCCACTGCCACGGGCGTGCCGAGAACACGCCATCATCTAACGTCTGCTCGTCTTCGCATACGTAGAGGAGGACCTCCGACGACCGCTTGATCGAACTGATCTTGCCAGTGAATTGACCCCAGGAGCGCGCATTGTCGGGCCACCCAGCTGGCTTAGGAGGCGTCGGGGCCAAGCCACCCCAACCGCTGAGAGGCTTCGGGCCGGCGTTGTTTGCAACGCATTGGTTGATGCTGTAGCTGTACCGAAATCCGGTGTCCGTGGAGGCCCCCATTTTCGGGCGCGCCAGCGTGTCTGATGGGCAGCGGAAGACGGATTCAATCTTCTCCGCCACTTGGTTCGCCGCGTCCCCGGAGACGCCGAAGATAGCCGGCTGACCCATGTACTTCGCCAGCCCGGACAGCGTAATGTTCTGATTCGTGTTCTTGCTGGTGCCGGGATAGCCAAAAGCTGGATCGATTTGCCGCTGCCACGCAATCCAGTCGAAGGCGACGTTGTCGGCACCTTCAGCGGCGGTCGTTGCCTGCTTCACGGAAAACGTGCCCGAGGCGGGGTTCGGGATCAGGATGCCGCCACCCGCTTGACCGGGCATCCATCCGCGATTCTCCGCGGTGAACATGATCGTCGCCTGCGAGAGCTGACGCAGGTTGCTCAGGCACTGCACGCGCTTGCCCGCCTCCCGTGCACGGTTCAGCGCCGGCAGCAGGATCGCGATGAGCACGGCGATGATGCCAATGACAACGAGGAGTTCGACGAGGGTGAAACCGCGGAGGCGAGTGGGCCGGGCGTTTGGGCCGCGATCGCGGGTGGGACGGGCGAGGTTCATGGCTGACTCCAGCATGGGACGTGTGTGTTTCGTGATCAACACTGCGCGAGTCTTGGTGACGTCGTGGCTTCGGTTGGGAACAGGCACTTCCGCCAATCGTGTGCCGCCGGCACGCGTCGATGAGAAAGATACGCCAAGGGAAGAGGAGCGACATTGCTGTTTTGCGTAAAGGTTTTGCAATTGAGCGCAGGTGGAAAATGGGGTGCGGGAGAAGGGCGCGGAGCGTGCGGGCACGTGAAGCGTGTTTTCTCCATTTAGTCTGGTGACCATCTCAAAAGCAGGCAGGAATGAGCCACCGATGGGGCAGCGATGCACACCGATCGGTGCTCATCGGTGCCCCATCGGTGGCAACAAATGGTTCGTCGAACGCGTCGAACGGTGCTCGACGTTCGTCGAATGAGGATGCCGCTGGCGCGGATCAGCGTCGCTTGGCGCGGCGTCGCAACATCGCGCCGGCGAACACGATCATCGCCCCCGCGACGCTCGGCTCCGGCACCGCGTACGTCAACAGCAACGCGTCGCCGACGATCTGCACGCTGTAGCCTTCGGGCACGCTGTCGAACGCGCCGCTGATCCCGCCGTCGGCGATGAGGATCGTCCAGAAGTCGCCGTCCTGTGGGACCAAGCCATTCAGCAGCGCGACGTCGAGGTCGCCGCCGAGCGTGGCGAGGCCAAAGACGCCGAGCGTGTCGCTGGTGAGTCCGTCGAGTTCGATGGCGAGGGTGCCGCTGTTGAGTTGGAGGTTGCCGAGCACTTCGGTGTGGCCGATGGAGTTGCCGGGCGCGATCGTGCCGCCGTTGTTGACGAGGTCGAACGCGACGGCGGCGGCGCTGAGCGTGCCGCCGGTGAAGTTGAACGTCCCGCCGCCCGCGCCCTTTGCGAGCAGCGGCGTGACGAGCGTGCCGCCGGTGAGATGGTACGTGCCAGACGCGCCCGCCGTCGCGCCGAGGATGACGGAATCGCCCACGACGACGAGCCCGCCGGTCTGGTTCACCTGACCGTTGCCGATCGCGCCGACTTCGAGGCGCTGAGCGATCTCGATCCATCCGCCGGTGACGTCCAGCGTCGCCGACTGTCCCGCGCTGCCCGCGACTTGCAGGACCTTCGCGTGCTGGCCCGCCGCATCGACGATCACCGTGCCGGAGTTGATCCGCGCCGTGTCGAACTTGCTCGGCTGCCACTTGATGTCCCAGTTGGTGATCTGCGCGTAGCGGTTGTTCGTCGCCGCGTTGAACACGATCGGCTGTGGCGCGGGCCACTCGGCCAGCTCGTTGATGTACTCTTCGAGGTTCGTGTAGCCGTCTGCGTCGAAGTCGCCGTTGTTCTCCGCGATGGCCGGGTTCAAGCCGTGCTTCTGCTCCCACGCGTCCGGCATGCCGTCCTGATCGGTGTCGAAGCCGGCGGGTCGGCTCGTCAGCGGCGTGTTCACCAGCGCCCGCCATTCGACGCCTTCATTCGGATCCGCGTTGAACGGGTCGTCCGCCCACGCCTTGATCGTGCCCGTCCCGGTGCGGACTTCCTGCACGATGCGCGCGTCGATCGCGCTGCGGTCCCACCACGTCGCGCCGGCGTAGTCGAGCACGCGATCGTACGCATCGGCGGCGGAGTCGGTCACGCCGAAGTACGGGACGGTGAACGTACCGTCCGTGACGAACGCTGACGATCCGAAATCCCCGTTCGCCAGTGCGACGGTGTCCAGCGCGTCCGCGTCCTTGTTCGTGTCCTTCACGTTGCCGGCGTGGTAGACGCGCGTGCCGGTGGAGTTCGAGCCGTTGAAGATTCCCGTCCCGCCCGCGCGCGGGGTGATGGCGGTGCTCGCGCCGCCCACGGGATCCTCGCCGCCATCACCGGCCAGGTGGAAGTTGCCGACGAACTTGTTGAAGCTCGGCTGCCCCGACGCCCCACCGCCGCCCGTGCCCAGCCAGTTGTAGAAGACGTTGTTGCGGAAATCGTTGTGCGCCCCCGTGCCCACCTCGCTTCCCACGCGCGGCAGGCGTCCCTTCTGATGCGCGTAGAGGTTGTGATGAACGCTGATCTTCGCGTTCGACCCCGCTTGCAGGAGCGAGCCGAGCGCGTGGCCGGTGTACGTCGTGCCCGACGCCTCCGCATCGGCCTGCGGGTAGTTCTGGCCCTGGGAGATGTTGCTGTACTGAATGGTGACGTTGTTCGCCAGCTCGTTGGCGGAGATCGTCTCGTCGGTGGCGTAGACCGTGGTGACGTGATCGACCATCAGGTTCGTGCCGGAGATGTCGAGCGCGTCGTAGACGACCGAGTCGGGGAAATCGCCAACCGTCGGCGGCGGCTTGCCGGGCTCGCTGAAGCTCTTGGTCCCGTAGCCGGGCGCGATGATCACGTTGCGGAGGATCATGTTGTCCCCGCCCGGCTTGATCACGCCGCCGTGGATGACGACGGTTCCCGG
Source organism: Tepidisphaeraceae bacterium (assembly GCA_049679725.1). Classification (GTDB taxonomy): domain Bacteria; phylum Planctomycetota; class Phycisphaerae; order Tepidisphaerales; family Tepidisphaeraceae; genus DASYWJ01. The sequence continues at coordinate 4,199 of JBAUGM010000048.1, read as the reverse complement.
CGCGGTCTGCCCGGCGATGGTGACGTTCGAGGGGATGTTCAATCGCGACTGCGTATCCCAGCCGTTGCCGTGGGTCCCAGCCGGCGACGGTGCGCCCGAGGTTGAAGTGCCCGCCGACGTCAAACACGATCGTGCGCGGGCCGGCAGGGAAGTTGGCGTTGTTCAGGCCGTAGCGGAGGGTGCCGGCGGCATTGTCGCTGAAGTTGGCGTCGAGCCTGGTGACGTGATAGACGCTTCCGCCGCGCCCGCCGGTGATGGTGCCGGCCGCGCCGTCGGCGCCGGGGAAGGCGGGGATCGATTGCGCAACCACCGTCGCCGGCGCCATCGCGCCGGCTGCTGCAATCGCCAGACCCTGCAACACGCGACGCCGGGACAGCGAGCGCTTCCCCTTCATATTTGCCTCTCCACCTTGGTGTCGATGCGTGGCGCGCAGGCGGACGTCCTGGCCTGTGCGTGCCCGTGGCCGGCAAATGTAGCTCCGGACGCACGGGGTGAGATTGCGATCCGGCGTCAGAGTTTTGCGATCCTGCGTCACGCGGTGACTGGGGTCGCCAAATCGGAATGACAACGCCGCCCCGATGTGGCACGATGCTGTTGCATGCCTGCGGAACGAATCGTCGCAACCTATCGCGTGGAAACGCCGCTGGAGATCGAGCGGGCCGCGGCCGTGCTCGCGGGCGAGCAATCGTCCGGCACGTTCGTCGCCGTGCCGGGCGAGACGGACGAGCTGCGCAACCATTTCCGCGCCCGCGTCGAGCGCGTGACGGAGAACGAGCGCGTCCCCTCTCCGAGCATCCCGGGTGCCCGCACGTCGGACACCTACCGCCGCGGCGAGATCGCCGTGTCGTGGTCGCTCGAGAACGTCGGCTACAACCTGCCGACGCTCGTTTCCACGCTTCAGGGCAACCTGTACGAGCTGCGCGAGTTCTCCGGGCTGAAGCTCCTCGACATCGACTTCCCGCCCTCCTTCGCTGACGTCTTCCGCGGCCCGCGCTTCGGCATCGCGGGCACGCGACGCCTGACGGGCGTGCAAGGTCGCCCGATGATCGGCACGATCATCAAGCCGAGCGTCGGCATGTCGCCGGAGGAGACGGCCCGCCTCGTCGCGACGCTGGCGTCGGCGGGGATCGACTTCATCAAGGACGACGAGCTGATGGCCGACCCGCCTCACTCGCCGTTCGACCGGCGCGTCGACGCGGTGATGCGCGTCATCAACGATCACGCGGAGCGCACGGGCAAGCGCGTGATGTACGCGTTCAACGTGAGCGACGAGCTGGACGCGATGCTCGAGCATTACGACCGCATCGTCGACTCCGAAGGCACGGCCGCGATGGTCAGCCTCAACAGCGTCGGACTGACGGCGGTGAAGAAACTGTGTGACCACGGGGGAAAGGGAGGCGCCCTCGCCATCCACGGCCATCGCAACGGCTGGGGCATGATGAACCGCCACCCGCTGCTGGGCATCGAGTTCGCCGCGTACCAGAAGCTCTGGCGCCTCGCGGGCGTCGACCAGATCCACGTCAACGGGATCGCCAACAAGTTCTGGGAGGACGACGACTCGGTCGTGCGCTCGATCGAGGCGTGCTTGCGCCCGATGCTCGGCGGGATGCCGATCCTGCCCGTCGTTTCGTCCGGTCAGACGGGCTTGCAGGCACCCGAAACGTACCGCCGGACGAAAACGATCGACCTCCTCTACATGGCCGGCGGCGGGATCATGGCCCACCCGAGCGGACCGGCCGCCGGCGTCGCGGCGCTGCGGCAAGCATGGGAGGCGGCGATGGCGGGCGTCGAAATCAACGAGTTCGCGAAGACGCATTCGGAATTGCGACAGCAGATTGAGAAGTTCGGAAAGAGATGAGCCACAGAGAACACAGAGAACACAGAGAAAGAAGGAAGATGGTCTTGTATTGCCGTTCTCTGTGTGCTCAGTGTTCTCTGTGGCTCCTACCGCATTTGATTCATGAGTGAGCTCCTCCTCAGCTTCTACGGCGACGACTTCACCGGGTCGACCGATGCGATGGAATCCCTCGCGCGCGGCGGCGTCCGCACGATGCTCTTCACGGAGCCGCCAACGGCCGCGCAGCTCGCGCGCTACGACGGGTTGCAGGCGTTCGGTGTGGCGGGGATGACGCGCGCGATGACGCCGCAGCAGATGGAGCAGACGCTCCGCCCAGCCTTCACGGCCATGAGTGCGTGCGGAGCGCCGATCGTCCACTATAAGGTCTGCTCGACGTTCGACTCTTCGCCAGCCGTCGGCAGCATCGGACGGGCGATCGACGTGGGGGCGGAGGTGTTCGACGCCAGCGCCGTGCCCGTCGTCGTCGGCGCCCCGTCGCTGGGCCGCTACTGCGTCTTCGGCAACCTCTTCGCGCGATGCGGGACGGAGTCGGAGCCGTATCGCCTTGACCGGCACCCGTCGATGAGCGACCACCCGACCACGCCCATGGACGAGGCCGACCTGCGGCAGCACCTGTCGAAGCAGACGCGCAGATCGATCGGATTGATCGACGTCACGCAACTCGATCGCGGAATCACCAGCCTTGCCGATGCGAAGGTGGACGTCGTCCTGATCGATCTGCTGCACGACGCCCAGCTTTCGACGGTCGGTCGACTGATCGAAGCTTCGCCCTTCGTCGTCGGCTCATCGGGTGTGGAGTCGGCGCTGATCGCACGTTGGAATCGCGAGCCCCGCAACTTCCCGCCCGTGAAGGGCGCGCGTCCGATCCTCGCGGTTTGCGGGAGCTGTTCACCCGTCACCGCCCAGCAGATGGCTTGGGCGGCGAGCAACGGGTTTGTCGACGTGGCGTTCGAAGCGGCCTCGGCGACGAGCGATGCGATCGCGGCGCTGCGCGAAGGACGGAGTGTCGTACTGCACACGCGTGACGCGCGAAGCGCGAGCGGCATCGGCGCCGCGCTCGGTCGCGTCGCGCGCGACGTCCACGAAGCGACGCGGCTCCGCCGCGTTCTCGTCGCGGGCGGGGACACGTCCGGGGAGGTCGCGCTGGCGCTGGGCATCGAATCGCTGGAGATGATCGGCGAACTGACGCGCGGCGCGCCGCTCTGCCGGGCGACGGCGCCGAACGCTCCCGCCGACGGCATCGAGGTGACGTTCAAGGGCGGGCAGATCGGCGGCGTAGACTTCTTCGGACTGGTCCGCGACGGGAGTTCACACCATGGCTAGGCAGATCGCGTTCATTCACACGTCGCCGTCGATGGTGCCGGTGTTCAAGGCGCTGGCGACGGAACTTCTGCCGCCCGCGCCCGCGGTGAACGTGTTCAACATGGTGGACGAAAGCCTGCTGTGCGACATCATCGGTCACGGCTGTTGCCCGCCGGCGACAGCAAAGCGGCTCGTCGGGCACGTGCTGTCGGCGGAGAGCGCGGGGGCCAGCCACATCCTCGTGACGTGCTCGTCGATGGGTCGCGCCGTCGAGGCGTCGCGAACGCTCTGTGCCGCGACCGTGCTGCGCGTCGACGAGCCGATGGCAGATCAGGCAGTGTCGATCGGCAAGCGCATCGGCGTCGTCGCGACGCTGCCGTCGACGCTGGAGCCGACGGTCGCGCTGATCAAAGCCCGCGGCTTGGCCGTGGGCGCGACCGTCGAGCTGACGCCCATCGTCGTCGAAGGCGCGTTCCAGGCCATGATCTCCGGCGACGGCGCGACGCACGACAAGCTCGTCGGCGACGCCCTGCGCCAACTCGGCTCGAAGGTGGACGTGATCGCCCTCGCGCAGGCGTCGATGGCCCGCGTCGTCGATTCGCTGTCGCCGCACGACAAGCCCGTACCGATCCTTTCAAGTCCGCGCTCGGCGGTGGAGCATCTCGCGTCGCTGCTGGTGCGCGCATGACGAGGCAGCGCATCAACCTCAATCGAGAGTGGCGGTTCGTCAGGGAGGACGTTGCCCACGGCGACACCGTGGGCCTGGATGATTCGTCGTGGACGCCGATCGGGTTGCCGCACTCGTTCGACTTGCCGTACTTTCGCACGCCGGAGTTCTTCGTCGGGGTTGGGTGGTACCGGAAGACGATCGATGTCTTACCCGGCTGGCGCGACCAGCGACTCTTCCTCGAGTTCGACGGTGTATTCCAGGTGGCGGACGTCTTCGTCAACGGCCAACCCGTCGGCGGGCATCGCGGCGGGTACACGGGGTTCTCGATCGACATCACCGATGCCGCGGTCGCCGGCCCGAACGTGGTCG
>JBAUGM010000047.1:0-5923 GCA_049679725.1 Tepidisphaeraceae bacterium | reverse complement strand
GGGCGAACCTCGTGTTCGCCCGCCTTCCGACGTTCAAGGGCGAACACAAGGTTCGCCCCTACGGCGCAAGGTCGTTAGTTCGTTAGTTCACTACCGTCCGTCGACGCCGCTTCATCGCGCTTCGCGTCGTCAGATTGTTCGGCCATCATTGCGCCGCCCGTCGGTGCCTTGACCGACCACACCGCCTCCGGCCCGCCGCGATCGCTGACGAAGTAGACGCGGTTGTCCGGCGCCCAGTGCGGCTGGAGGTTCGTCCCGCTGCCGTCGGTCAGGCGCTGGCGATCGGTGCCGTCGGCGTTGATCGTCCAGACGTCCTGCTGCCCCGCGGGCTTGCCGGCGGTCATGCGCGCCGGCTCGACGATGGTCGAGAACGCGAGGCGCTGCCCGTCCGGGCTCCACGTGGGCGAGACGATCGCGGCGTTCGTGCTGGCCGCGATCTCCGTCACGCGCGTGGCTTCGCCATCGACGAGGTCGAGGGTCCACAGCGTGAACCAGCGCGACCCGCGGTGACGCGCACGCTGGAACGCAATGCGGTCAACATCCTTGTTGGGGGCCCAACTGGGGAAGAGCCCGTAGCCCACCATTCGCTTCTGATGGGTACGAAGGTCCGCCACCCAGAGTTCCCACTGCCCGCTCCGCCCGCCCGTGGAGCAATAGGCGACGCGCGTGCCGTCGGGGCTGAAGCTGGGGTGCAGGTCCTGGGTAGAGCCGGTGGTCACCTGGATCATGTTCCGGCCGTCCGGGTCCATCGTGTAGATGTCCCAGCTGCCGGCTCGCGTGCTGGCGAAGGCGATCGTCTTGCCGTCCGGGCTGAAGACGGGCGTCGCCTCGTCGGCGGCGTCGTTGGTGAGCTGGGTTACGCTCGCGCCGTCGGTCCGCTGGAGGTAGAGGTCCGCGTGCTCCGAGTGGCGGGTGCTGGCGTAGACCATCCACTTGCCGGACGGGTCGAGCGCGACGTCGCTGTCGTAGCCGTCGTCGAGGAACGTGTGCTGCTGGAAGCCGACCGCGCCGATGACCGGCTGCGCGATCGTGCGTTGGAAGCCGTCGTATTCGCCGTAAACGTTGATCTCCGGCGCGTCGGCCGGGTCGGTCTGATCGATGCTCGCGACAACGTCGCTCGCCCGCGGCGACATCGGACGCGACGGCCGCGCTTGCGGCGCGATGGCGGCATCGGCTTCGAAGTCATCCCCGTTGCTCTGCGCGATGTTCACGGGGCTGGACGTGACCGGACCCCGGCGGAACTTCGCGGTGATCTTCGCGCATCCCGCCATCGTCAGCACCGACGCAACGGTGATCGCGCCAAGGAGGCGCGGAACCGTCGTCCTGTCACGGCTCGGGGTCGTCATAAGCGATACCTCTTCGCGGGAATCCCGAAAAAGGGAGTTCCCCGGGCGGTATCGGCTTATTCGGACCTGTGTATGAGGGCGGCCGACCGACGGTCGGCTCTGAGGAAGTTATCGGACCAAGCGGCGATGCAGCTTGAGCCGGGTGGGTCACACACGAGCGCAAGAGTGGGTGGGCGAGGCTCCGCCCGAGCCGTTCTTCGTTCGAATGGAAAAGACGGCTCGGCAGGAGCCTCGCCCTCCCGCTAAGCGGAAGGCCCTACCCTTGCTGCCCCCCCGGCGGCGGGAAGAGCGCGGGGAGGTCGTCGATCTTCCACTGCCCGCCGACCATGCGGAAGTACGCCTCCTGGCGGGAGGGTTCCTCGTGCTTGTCGAGCTTCATGAGCATGATCACCGCGGCCCGACGGACGCCGGTCGCCGGGTCGCTTGAGAAGTCGTACAGGCCGTTGGTCGTGATCCGCTCCAGCTTGCCCCAGGAGCCGTCCTGCACGTGCTTCATGCGGACCTGAAACTCCTCCTTCTGGACGCGGTCGGTGAAACGCGGGCTGAACATCGCGTGGGCCTGGTCGAGCTCGCTCTTCTGGATGTGGCCGGTGAGTTGAACGATCATCGATTCGATGGCGGCACGGTCGGCCCGCGCCCGCTGGAGGGCGGCCAGATGCGTATACCCCACGTAGGCGGCAAAGCCGAACGAGAGCAGCAACCCCACAATGGCAAGCCCTTTGCCCGTCTGCGTGCCGGCGCTCTTGCCGATCTGGTACAGCGCGAGGATCGAGCAGATCACGCCCGCGATGGGCACGACCAGCAGGATCTTGTCGACGACCGCCAGCGCGCTGGCCAGCCCGAGGATGACGGCCACAACCGATGGGCCGTTGATGGCGACGTAATCCGTGCTACCGAGCCCTGCCGTCGTGGACATCCTGTGCAGGTGCGTCAGCGCGTCGTCCGCGTCGCCCTGACGGCCCACGGCATCCCGATCGGTCGGAGGTATCTGAAGATCTGGCATGTGACAGTCGGCTGACGAGCCTAACGTTCAAGTGGAATCGCGCCCTTGTCCGATTCCATAACGCGGGACGTGCCGGATAGTTGCAGTGGTTATCGGCACTGGCGTCATCCGCGTGATTTGGAAAGTAAACATACCATGAATAAACGTCAACTCATCGACGACATCCGCCGCTTCAACATCACGGTCCAGCCGCAGTTTCTGGCGCAGTTCGACGACGCCGCGCTGAAGCAGTACCTGGAGCACCTCCAGAGCGCCCAGCGCAAGCACCTCCAGATCGGCAGTTGGGTGCGCCGGCCGCAGCCGAAGCTGAAGATGGTGTCGTAGAATTGCGGATTGCGGATTGGGGATTGCGGATCGAATCTGAAATCCGCAATCCGAGATCCGCACTCCGCAATCTGCAATTCACGCCACCTTCACCCGCCCCACCGTCTTCCGCGGCGCGCTTCGGGCCATGTGCACGAAGCCGAACGTCGCGATCAGGCACGACAGCGCGGCGAGCGCGAACACGTGCCGCCCCACCCATGGCGCCAGGTACAACCACGATCCGAAGAACGGCGCAAGGCACCCGCGCAATCCCGTGAGCATGACGTGTACGCCCATGTACGTCCCCGCCTTGTCGGCCGGGCAGAAGTCGTTGTGGCCGAGGTTCCAGGCGAGGTTGCCGGCGCCGTTGGAGACGCCGACCAGCACCTGCGCGAACGCGACGACGCCCAGCCCCGTCATCACGTCCCGCAGCCCGATCATCGCGCCGACCCAGAGCAGCGCGATCGCGATGGTCGACACAATCCCCTGGTACACGCGGAACACGCTGACGTGCACCTGGTCGAACATCGGCGCCCACGCCTGCGTCGCCAGCAGCATCACAACCATCGGGATGATCTGCACGATCGTCGTCGCCAGCAGGTACTGCCGCTTCGGGTCGGTCATCTCCGTGCTGACCATGTAGAGCAGCGCCGGCCCGAACATCATGAAGCTGGCGCCGTTGAGGAACTGCCACCGCTGGTAGACGCGGAACGGCTTGTCGTCGCGAAGGATCTGGAACGCCTGCGCGAACAGCTTGATAAACCGCGGGTGGGATTCGTAGTTCAGGACGTTTGCCTCGTCCGTCTGGCTCATGCTCTCCGGGCGGGGCGCGTAGAGTTGGATCTCCTTGCGCCGCAGGGCCACTTCGCGACGCACGCGGATCTTGGAAAACTGCCAGATCCCGACCACGCCGATCAGCGCCGCGGCCGGCGTAGAGGTACACGAACGCGCGGGGGTTCTGGTCGAGCAGATAGGAGCCGGCAAACGTGGTCGTCGCGAGGACGAACGTCGCCACCGTCGCGATGCGGCTCGTGAGCTGCCCGCGGAGCTGGCGCGGGTAGTTCGCCCGCCAGATCGAGCTGCGAATCGTGATGATGCCGCTGGCGAGCACCCGCGCGATGATGATCTGCCCCGCGAAGACCCACCCTCGCGCCGCCGGCGGCAGGAGCGCCGTCAGCGCCACCGACGCGATCATCAGGATCACGCCCGCCTGCAGCGCATTGACGAGCGGGACCTTCCGCCGGCCCATCGCCAGGTCCGACCAGACCAGCGCCATGATGTTGCCGAACATCGGCGCCGCCGTGATGAGGGACATCAGGACGACGCCCGCGCCGAAGTTCTTGGCCGCGACCACGCCGGTGAACGATCCCTCCGCCAGCGACGCGGCCAGCGGAAACGTCAGCGCGGAGCGCAGCTCATGGCGATAGCTGTGGCGCACCATGTACGGCTGGTGGCGCGTGCGGAAGGAGAGGAAGCGTCGGAACATCGTCGTGGGCGTGCGCGCGAGCGTAGGGCAAGCGCGACGAAGCGGCAACGCGCGCGTCAGATCCCTTCTCCCGGCACATACGTCATCCTGAGGCGAGTCTTACGAGCCGAAGGATCTCGGGCTCGATAACGGCTTTCGACCCCGAGATCCCTCAGGTCGCCTTGGCTCCCATCGGGATGACGTACGACGACTTACGACGTTCATCGAAAACGTTAGGGAGCACCGGGCGAGGGCGCACGAACCCGCACAAACGAACAACGGCCCGCGCCTTGCGGCGCGGGCCGGTCCAATTCGTGAGTTATGAAACGGCCATCCGAATTACGGGCTGCCCTTGACGTGCCAGATCGTCAGGTTGCCGCCGCCCCGGAGCAGGAGGGCGTGGTCGACGTCGTCGTTCAGTTGCTTCCATTCGTAATCCCACTGCCGCGCGATGAGACGGCCTCGTTCTTTGGGCGAGTAAGCCGGCGTCGAGAGACAGCCCGCGGAGAGGAAGGAGAATCCTGCCACCAGTGCCACCAATGCAAGCGTTTTCATGGCCTCGCCTTCCTTGTCGTGCGAATCCAAGGTGTTTTTCCGGCGACACGCAGAGCTTCTCCGCGCGACGCGAGATGCGAATGTACCCTCGGCGGCGAGGTCCTGTCAAAGCTACAGTTGCGGAAGTGACAGGCCCGGTCGCGCCGCGGGCGGCACCGGCTCGGGCGACATCCCCAACGCACCCAGCGCCAGCCGCCATTCGACGTAGAAATATGGGACGTCGAGCGTCTCGTGCAGCCGCTTCAACTCGGCGTGAATCTGCTCGTACCGCTCGTTCTGCCACTGCGTGCTCGTCGCATCGCAGAAGAACATCCGACAGCCGAACGGGCGGATCGTGTGGACGGAGCAGAGCTTGGCGACTTGGAACGGGCAGCCCGTGCCGTCCCACGCCAGCGGAGGAAAATAGCTCCCGTCCCTATTCTTCAACCCGTCCCTATTCTTCAACCCCGCGACGAACGCGGCCAATTCCAGCGTTGAGACGTAGAGTCGGTGGCCAAACTCCTCGAACCGGCAGCAGCGGCCGGAGGCGGAGCAGATCGGGCGGCGCACGTCGATCTGGGCTTGGAGGTCGGCGTAGACGCGGGCGACCGCCTCGCGCACGTCGTCCCGTGCGGCGGCGGCGCGGACGTGATGAGCGAGTGTCGATTCCATGAACCTCGTCATCGTAACGAAAGCGCACCTCCCTCTCACCGGTACTCCGGGGAGAGGGCAGGGGAGAGAGGCGAGCGGCGTACCACGTCAAACACGGGTGTTGGTCGAGTTGACGCGAGTCGGCGAGTCAACGATTCCTCGTCGTTGAGCGCCGTCCACCCCTCTCCCCCACCCTCTCCCCGGGTACGGGGAGAGGGAGAAAGACTTACACCCGCGCAAAAGCCTCGAGGCTCGCTAAGACGTCGAGGTTGCTCGTGCCGTCGTTGCCGTCGTCGACGTTGATGCCCGTATCGACGCCGGCGTTGCCGCTGAGCGTGTCGGCGATGCCCACGCTGGAGAACAGCACGTCGTTGCCGCCCCCCCCGATCAGCCAGTTGCTGCCGGCGCCGGCGTAGAGCATGTCCTTGCCGCCCGCGCCGCTGAGGGTGTCGTTGCCGCCCTCGCCGTTGAGGTAGTCGCGCGTGGCGCCGCCGAGCAGGTAGTCGTTGCCGCCGCCGCCGAGGACGCGGTCGTTGCCGTTGGCGCCGGAGAGCTCGTCGTCCCCGCCGCCGCCCTGGATCGTGTCGTTGCCGCCCGATCCGGTGTTGAGGATGCGCTTGG
>JBAUGM010000046.1:0-13126 GCA_049679725.1 Tepidisphaeraceae bacterium | reverse complement strand
CCGCCACCACCGCGCTGCTGTTGCTGCGGGGCGGCCTGCTGCGGTTCGATGGCCGCGGGTGCGGCCTGCGCGGGCGCCGGCGCATCGGTCGGGGCCGGGGTCTGCTGTTCGTTGCTTTGGGTTTCTTCAGCCATGGGTCTTGGTGTCCAATCTTATGCCGTTAGAACTGCAGCCCGCCCTCGCGCGCCGCGTCCGCCAGCGCCTTGATGCGGCCGTGGTACTGGCGCCCGCCGCGATCGAACGCGACCTTCGTGATGCCGGCGGCCTTCGCCCGCTCGGCAATCGCCTTGCCGATCGCCTTGGCGGCGGCGATGTTCCCGCCGTTCTTCAGGTCGGCGCCGCGCACGTCCGCGCTGGTGCTGGCGACGGCGACGAGCGTCTTGCCCGCCATGTCGTCGATCACCTGCGCGTAAATGTGCTTGTCGCTGCGGAACACGCTCAGGCGCGGCCGCTCGGCCGAGCCGGAAAGGCGCGACCGGAGGCTCCACTTGCGGCGCTCGAGCCGCTGCTGTTTTGCTTTGTTCTTGTCTGCCATGAGTAGCTCTCAGCTATTAGCTTTCAGCGATCAGCCAATCAGGATCAGCATTCTCTGGCTGATCGCTGACCGCTGAAAGCTGATCGCACTCTTCGTTACTTCGCACCCGCGCCGGCGAACGCCTTGCCGGGCTTGATCTTGACGACTTCGCCTTCGTAGCGGATGCCCTTGCCCTTGTACGGCTCGGGCTTGCGGACGGCGCGGATCTCGCTGGCGAACTGGCCGACCTTCTGCTTGTCCGGGCCGGTCACGTGAATCTTGTTGATGCCTTCGACCTGCGTCGTCACGCCGGCGGGCACTTCGAGCGTGATCTGGTTGGCGTAGCCCACCGAGAGCACGAGGTTCTTGCCCTTGAGCTCGGCCTTGTAGCCGACGCCCTGGACTTCGAGCGACTTCTTGTAGCCGTTGGTCACGCCCTCGACCATGTTGGCGAGCAGCGCGCGGGTCAGGCCGTGCAGCGCCTTGCTCTGCTTCTCGTCATCCGGGCGGACGACGAGCAGGTTGCCCTCCTGCTGGGTCACCTTGATGGCCGGGTGCACGTTCAGCTCGAGCTTGCCCTTTGGGCCCTCGGCGGACACGTGCTGGTCCTTGATCGTGATCTTCGCCTTCCCGACGGGGACGGGCTTCTTTCCGATACGGCTCATGTTCGTTCTCCTTCGCGGTCTCGCTCTCAGCTCTTCGCCGGCTTCCCGCGTTCGTCGTGCTTCTCGTCGTTAACTGACCGTGCAGAGCAGCTCACCACCGACGTTCTGCTCGCGGGCCTTGCGGTCCGACATGACACCCTTGCTCGTGCTGATCACGGCGATGCCCATGCCGTTGAGCACCTTGGGCAGCTCTTCGACCTTGTTGTACACACGGCGGCCGGGCTTGCTGAGGCGCTCGATCTCGTGGATGACCTTGTCACCCGACATCGAGTACTTCAGCTTCACGCGGATCTGGCCCTGCTTGCCGTCGTCGATCACATCGAACTCCTCGATGTAACCTTCGTCTTTGAGCACTTCCGCGATGCCGGTGCAGATCTTGCTCTTGTTGATGAGCACGAGCTTCCGGCCGACCCGGTTGGCGTTCCGGATGCGGGTGAGCATGTCCGCGATAGGGTCTTGGTTGTTCATGTAGAAACCAGTTGCTAGTTGCTAGTTGTCAGTTGCCAGTTAAGACTCGCTGCCGCTGTAGTTACTAGCAACTAGCAACTAGCGACCAGCAACTCTCTCCTCAATTTACCAGCTTGCCTTCTTCAAACCCGGGATCTTGCCGGCGAGCGCGAGCTCGCGGAGCATGATGCGGGAGATCTTGAACTTCCGCAGCGTGCCCTTGCTCCGGCCCGTGAGCTGGCAGCGGTTGTGCGAGCGCGTCGGGCTGCTGTCGCGCGGGAGGTTGGCCAGCGCGGCGTAGTTCTTTTCCTTCTTGAGCTGGCGGCGCACGTCCGCGAACTTCTTCACGAGTGCTTCGCGCCGCTTCTGCTTCGCTACCCAGGCTTTCGTTGCCATATTCTTTGTCCGTTGTCCGTTGTCCGTTGTCAGTGGTCAGTTGTTTCGCAAGTCGAGTTGCCACGACGGACAACGGACCACGGACAACCGACCCTTCTGTTACCTCTCGAGCTTCGCCGTTTCACGGAACGGGAACCCGAACTGCTTGAGCAGCTCGCGGCCCGCGTCGACGTTGCCGCGGGCAGTCGTCACCATGGTGATGTTCATGCCCTGCTGGAACGTGACGGTCGCGCCGTCGACCTCGGGGAACACGGTCTGTTCGTTGAACCCGAAGTTGTAGTTCCCCGTCTTGTCGAACCCGTCGGGGTTCACGCCGCGGAAGTCCTTCACGCGGGGGAACGCCAGCGTGATCAGCCGGTCGAGGAACTCGTACATCCGGTTGCCGCGGAGCGTGACCTTCAGGCCCGTCTCCTGGCCCTCGCGGACCTTGAAGTTCGCGACCGACTTCTTTGCCTTGCAGCGCACGGGCTTCTGGCCGGCGATGACGGTCAGTTCCTTCTCGGCCTTCTCGAACTGGCTCTTGCCCTCGCCGCCGGCGGTGGCGTACTTGCCCAACCCCATCGAGATCACGATCTTCTCGAGCCGGGGGACGGCCATGAGGTTCTTGTAGCCGAACTTCTGCTGAAGCGCCGGAACGACCTTGGTCTTGTAGTGCTCGATCAGGCGCGGCGGAGGCGCCGGGGTCGAATCCTCCGGACCGCTGTCTTCGACCTGCGTCTCGGCCTTCTTCTTAGCGGCCTTGCGCGCCGCGATCTCTTCCGCGGACGGCTTGCCGGACTTCTTTTCTTTTTCTGCCATGACTGCCTCGCGATCTCTCGTTCACACGCGCCCGTCGCTAAACCGATGGGCGACTCTTGCTTGAACTATTTCTTACGCGTCACGCCCAGGTCGGTTCCGCTCTTGACGGCGACGCGGTGCTTCTGCCCGTCGCGCTCCTCAAAGCGAACGCGGGTGCCCTTCCCGCTCGTCGGGTCGAGGGGCATCACGTTGCTCAGGTGGATCGGCGCGTCCTTCTGGATCCGCCCGCCCTGCGGGTTGCGCTGGTTGGGGCGGACGTGCTTCCACACGCGGTTGATCCCTTCGACGACCACGCGGTTCTTGTCCGTGATCACACGGAGCACGCGGCCGGTCTTACCCTTGTCCGCGCCCGTGGTCACCATCACCGTGTCGCCGGTCTTAATATGTCGTGCCATGTCAAATCCTGATGAGTGAAACGTGAAACGTGACAGAATGCTTCTCACGTTTCACGTCTTCACGTTTCACTTCCTCAAATCACTTCGCTTGCCAGCGACACGATCTTCATGAAGTTCTTGTCGCGTAGCTCGCGCGCCACGGCGCCGAAGATGCGGGTGCCGCGCGGGTTGTTTTCCTTGTCGATCACGACCGCCGCGTTCTTGTCGAAGCGGACGTAGCTGCCGTCCTTTCGGAGCGTCGGCTGCTTGGTGCGGACGATGACGCAGCGGATGATCTCGCCCTGCTTCACGTCCCCGCCCGCCAGCGTCTTCTTCACGGCGCAGATGATCACGTCGCCGACGGTGGCGGTCTTGCGCTTGAACTTGCCCTTGCTGCTGCTGCCGCGAAGGACCTTGATGCACATCGCCCGCTTGGCGCCGGTGTTGTCGGCGATGTCGAGTTCGGTTTGCTGCTGAATCATGGTTCGTGTCCGTTGTCAGTCGTCCGTTGTCAGTTGCACGGGGCCCTACAACGGACCACGGACAACTGACCACTGACCTCTTCTACCGCTCCTCAGGCGCCTTGCCGGTCATCACTTCTTCCGCCGAAACCTGCACGGCCTTCTCCGGCGCCTTCTTGACGATGCGGAGCAAGCGGTGGTGCTTGGTCTTGCTCAGCGGGCGGCACTCGGCGATCTCCACCGTGTCGCCCTCGCGCGCCTCGTTCTTCTCGTCGTGGGCGTGCAGGGTGCTGCGGCGCTTGAGGTACTTGCCGTACTTGGGGTGCTTGGTCTGGTAGTTGACCTGCACCTTGATCGTCTTGTCGCCCTTGTCGGACGCCACCACGCCTTCGATCGTGCGAAGCAGCGGACGTTCGACCTTCTCTGCGGTTGCTTGTGCCATAAAAGTTCTCGTTATCGCGTTGGGTCGCGGGTTACTTAGCGGCCGCGGCCGTCCTCTTCGTCTTCTTGGCGGCCTTCTTCACCGGGGCCGGCTTCTCGGCGGCGACCTTCGCGGCCCTGACCTGCTTCGGCTGCGCTTCGAGCTCGCGCTGGCGGAGGATCGTCTGCATCTGGGCGATCTCCTTGCGTGTCTTGCGGAGCTGGCTGGGGTCTTCCAGCTTCTCCGTCACCGCCTGGCTGCGCAGGTCGAACAGGTGCTTGCGCTTCTCGACCAGCTCTTCGCTCAGGTGGCCGGTTTCTTTCTCGCGAATCTCTTTGACGGTCATGACTCAGTCCTCAAACCGGGCGAACACGAGGTTCGCCCCTACTACGCCACCGCGTGGCGGCGGGCGACGAACCGGCACGGGACGGGCATCTTGTGGGCGATGCGGGCGAGGCACTTCTTGGCCGTCACCTCGTCGACCCCGGTCACCTCGAACATCATGGTGCCGGGCTTCACGATCGCCACCCAGTATTCCGGCTCGCCCTTGCCCTTGCCCATACGCGTTTCCAGCGGCTTACCGGAGACCGGCTTGTGCGGGAAGATGCGGATGAACAAGCGGCCTTCGCGGCGCAGGAAGTGCGACGCGGCGACGCGGCCGGCTTCGATCTGACGCGCGGTGATCCACGACGCCTCGGTCGTCTGCAGGCCGTATTCGCCGAACGCCACGGTATTACCGCGCGTCGCGTTGCCGCGCATCTTGCCGCGCTGGCTTTTGCGGAACTTCACCCGCTTGGGCATCATTGGCATGGAGCACCAATCTTTCTCTTATCACGTCTTCACGTTTCACGTTTCACCGCCTCTTCACCGTTGAAACGTGAAGACGTGAAACGTGACAAATCACCTGCGTCCGCGGCGCGGACCACCACCCGGGCGCTGGTCGGTTTCAAGGACCTCTTCCCCGTACATGCCGCGGTAGATCCACACCTTCACGCCGATCGTCCCGTACGTCGTGTACGCGATCGCGTAGCCGTAGTTCACGTCGGCCTGGAGCGTCGTCAGCGGGACCGAACCCGTGCCGGCCTTCTCCTGGCGGGCGATTTCGGCGCCGCCCAGGCGGCCGCTCACGCAGATCTTGATGCCCTTGGCGCCGGCCTGCATGGTCGACTCCATCCGCATCTTCAGCACGCGGCGGAAGCTCGCCCGCTTCTTCAACTGCTCGGCGATCGCCTCGGCGACCAACTGAGCGTTGAGGTCGGGGTTCTTGATCTCGATGACTTTGATCGGCGCGACTTTGCGCTTGATCATTTCCTCGAGCTCTTCACGCAGCTTGTCGACTTCCGCGCCCTTCGGGCCGATCACGAGGCCCGGACGGGCCGTCTTCAGCGTGATCGTGACCTCCTCGCGCGTCCGCTCGATCAGCACGTCGCTGATGGCGGCGAACGGGGGGCGGCGGTTGAGCTTCGCGTCGATCAGCTTGCGGACCTTGAAGTCCTCGCCGAGGAAGTCGCCGAAGGCCGCCTTCGGGGCGTACCACTTGCTCTTCCAGTCCTCGGTGATGCCGACGCGGAAGCCGGTTGGATTGACCTTTTGACCCATAAGAATTCCTAGCTATCAGCACTCAGCTATCAGCTATCAGCTTCCCGGTCTGGCTGACCGCTGATAGCTGATCGCTGACAGCTCTGTTACTACCTCGCCTTACCGGGACGACCGCCGACCACTTGCTTATGACGGTGCGCCGGGGCGCCTTCGCCGCGCTCGTCGATCGAGACGACGAGGTGGCTGGTGCGCTTGTTGATCGGGTACGCCTTGCCGCGGTCCTTCGGCTGGAACCGCTTGATCACCGGGCCCGGATCGACGCGCGCCTCGGCGATGTAAAGCGTGTTGCGCGACGTCGCGACTTCCTGCTCGCTGGCGTTGGCGACGGCGGAGCGGATGACCTTCTCGATCATGCCGCTGGCGCGCTGCTTGCTGAAGCGGAGCAGCGTGATCGCGTCGTCCACGTCGCGGCCGCGGACCAGGTCCATCAGCAGGCGCGCCTTGCGCGGGCCGATGCGGGCGAAGCGGTGTTTGGCTTGAAAGGGCATAGCAACCTCGATCTTCTTCAACTCATCGCCGGGCAAGCCCGGCGGCTAACTGTCGTTAAGCGGGCGCGCCGGGGCCGGCGGCCTTCTTGCCCGAGTGGCCGCGGAACGTGCGGGTCGGGGAGAACTCGCCGAGCTTGTGCCCGACCATGTCTTCCTGCACGAACACCTTCAGGAACTTGTTCCCGTTGTGCACTTCGAAGGTGTGCCCGACGAACTCGGGGATGATCGTGCACGCGCGGGCCCATGTCTTGATGGGCTGCTTGGCGCGGTTCTCGTTGAGCTTGGAAACCTTCTTGTAAAGTTTCTCGTCAACGTAGGGGCCTTTTTTGCTGCTTCTGCTCATGTGCGTTCTCTCGTCTCTAACCCGCGGTGCTGCGCACCGCCGCTAAATGCGTGCGTTAGACGTTCACGGTCTGCGGACGAACCTGGTGCTTGCCGAACTTGCGGCGGCGCAGGATCAGTTTTTCGCTCTTGGCGCGGGGGCTCCGGGTGATCCCGCCCTTGGACGGGACGCCCGTCTTGCTGACCGGGTGGCGTCCGCCGTTGCTGCGGCCTTCGCCGCCGCCCAGCGGGTGGTCGATCGGGTTCATCGCCTTGGCACGGGTGTGCGGGCGGATGCCCATGTGGCGGCTGCGCCCGGCCTTGCCGATGCTCACGTTGATGTAGTCGAGGTTGGAGAGCTGGCCGATCGTCGCCCGGCAGGCGCTGCGGACACGCCGCATTTCGCCGGACGGGAGGATGATGACGGCGTACTCGCCTTCCTTCGCCCCGAGGCGGGCGACGGCGCCGGCGGAGCGAACGAGCTTGCCGCCCTGGCCGGGGTTCAGCTCGATGTTGTGCAGCTCGAGGCCGCCCGGGATGTTCGTCAGCGGGAGGCAGTTGCCGATTTCGGGGGCCGCGTCAGGCCCGCTGACGACGGTCGCGCCGACCTTCAGCCCGTTGGGGGCGAGGATGTACGCCTTCTCGCCGTCCTTGTATTGGATCAGGGCGATAAAGCACGAGCGGTTGGGGTCGTACTCGATCGACTGAACGGTTGCGACGATCCCGTCCTTGGTGTTGCGGCGGAAGTCGATGATGCGGTAGAGCTTCTTGTTACCGCCGCCGCGGTGCTTGGCGGTAATCACGCCGTGGTGGTTGCGGCCGTGCGCGCGGCGCTTGCCGACCGTGAGCGACTTCTCCGGTTCCGAGCGGGTGAGGACCGTCTTGTAGTCGACGACCGATCCGGCGCGGCGGCCGGCGGATGTCGGGTTGTAAAACTTGATTGCCATAGTCGTATCCGCCCGCGGTGCTGCGCACCGCCGCTTAACTAAAACAGTTCGATTCGGGAATTCTCATCGAGCACGACGACGGCGCGCTTCCAGGCCGGCGTGGTGGTCATCTTGAACTTCGCGCGGCGCGGCTTGCCCTTGCGGTTCATCGTCCGCACGTCCACGACCTTCACGCTGTACTGCCGCTCGATCGCATCCTTGATCTGATGCTTGTTCGCGTGCGGGTTCACCTGGAACGCGTACGCGTTGCGGGTGGTCTGCTGGTGCGTGCTCTTCTCCGTGACCAGCGGCTTGATGATGATGCTGTTCGAGTCCATGTTCTGTCTCCATCAAGCGAGAATCTGTTCCAACCCTGCCTTCGTCAGCAGCAGCGTGCGGTTCCGCAGAATGTCCCACGCGTTGAGCTGCGACACGGTCGTCAGCGTCGTGCGGTCGATGTTGCGGGCCGAGCGCTCGACGAGCTCGTCGCGGCCCGGCAGCGCTAGCAGGCAACTGCGGTCGATGCCCAGGGCCTTGTACATCTGAACGACGAGCTTGGTCTTGGGCTGCTCGAACGTGAGCGTGTCGATCACGCGGACGTCGCTGCTCTGGAGCTTGCTCAGGATCGCGCTCTGGGTCGCGAGCCGGCGGGCCTTCTTCGGCATCGCCTGGCGCCAGTCCTTCGGGCGCTTCTGCTTCGCGTGGCCGCCGCCCTTCTTGATCGGGTTGCGGATGCCGCCCGTGCGGGCGTTGCCGGTGCCCTTCTGGCGAAACATCTTGCGGGTGGAGCCGGCGACCTCGCCGCGGGCGAGCGTCCGCACGGTGCCCTGCCGCTGGTTGGCGTGGTACATGACCAGCGCCTGCTTCAGCAGGTTCGTTCGAACCGCGCCGCCGAGCTTCGCCTCGTCGACCTGGATCGACTCGACCTTGTCGCCCTTCGTGTTGTAAACCGGTACTTCAATCATGGCGTTACCGTTTGTCTTGCTTCTTCTCACGTTTCATGTCTTCACGTTTCACTCCATCGACACGCGTGAAACGTGAAGACGTGAAACGTGAACGAAGACGGGGCTTACTTCTCGGCCTTCACCTTCGCCGTCACGCTCTTGCGAACGAAAAGGAGCGATCCGTTCGGTCCCGGAAGCGCTCCTTTGATGAGCAGCAGGTTGTTGGCGGCGTCGACCTTCACGAGCGGGTGCTTGCGCGTCGTGACCTGGTCCATGCCCATGTGCCCGGCCATGCGGACGCCCTTCTTGGGCTTGCCCGACTGGCCGCGCCACGTGGCGCGCGACGCGATCGAGCCGGGCGAGCGGTGCTTGCGCTCGGTGCCGTGCGACGCGCACTGACCACCGAAGTGGTGGCGCTTCATGACGCCGGCGAAACCCTTGCCCTTGCTCGTGCCGATGACGTCGACGTACTGCACGTCGTTAAACAGTTCGACGGTGACGGCTTCGCCGGCCTTCTTGTCGGTCGCGTCCTTCAGCCGGATCTCGGCGAAGTGCTTCTTCGGGCCGACGCCCGCCTTGGCGGCATGACCGATCAGGGGGAACGTGCTGAACTTCGCCTTGATGTCTTCAAAGCCGAGCTGGACGGCGTGGTAGCCGTCGGACTCGACCGTCTTGACTTGGGTCACGTTGTTCTGATCGCACTGGACGATCGTGACCGGCATGACGGCGCCGCTCTCGTCGTACACGCGGGTCATGCCGACCTTGCGTCCAAGCAATGCTGGAGTCATGTCGATTCTCTGTAGGGGCGAACCTTGTGTTCGCCCGGGGCTCGACTGTCGAATCAGGGCGAACACGAGGTTCGCCCCTACAAAAATGAAACGAAACCACACCGTCTGACTCGCGGCCCCTCGGGCAACCGGGTTCTTGGATGAACCCCGCGGTCGGTCAAAAAAGATGCCCCTTCAGGCAGGGGCATGTTTGTACGTTAAAGGTCTAGGCCTTGATCTTCACGAAGACGCCGGCCGGGACGACAAGGCGATTGAGGGCTTCAACCGTGCGTGCGGTGGGCTCGAAGATGTCGATCACGCGCTTGTGCGTGCGCATCTCGAACTGCTCGCGCGACTTCTTATCAATATGCGGGCTGCGGAGAACCGTGTACCGCTCGATGCGGGTGGGGACGGGGATGGGGCCGCACACGCGGGCGTTGGTCCGCTTGGCGTGGTCGACGATTTCCTTCGCCGACGCGTCAAGCGCCCGGTGGTCGTAGGCTTCCATCCGAATTCTGATCCGATCACCAGTCATCTAATCCGTCCTGCCTGCTGAACTTCCGTCACCGGCCGTGCCGACAACGGCTCCGCCTTCTCCCGGTGGAGCGAGCGGAGGAATGTAGCGTTTATTTCTATCGTGTCAACTTACGCTAAACGCAAAAACTGCCACGGGGCAACCACGGCAACCATGCGTAAGACGAAGCGCCGCCAATGTGTTCACGATCGCGGCGCGGACCGTTACTTCTGTGCCGGGAACTCAACGCCGTCGTAAACTTCCGACAGGGGCAGTTCCACGCCGATCGCATCGAGCTTGGCGATCGCGTCCAGCCCGCTCACCTCACGAATCGCCCACGGGCTATTGGGCAGGCGATCACGGATCTCCACGTACGCCCGATTCTGAGCAACCAGCACATACGTCTTGAGCGAATCAAGCTGCCGGTAACTCTCGGCTTTGACACCGCGGTCATAGCTCTCGGTGGATGGCGAGGAAACCTCGATGACCACCGTGGGATTCATCGCGGTCGTCTTCCGCGGGTCTTCCGGATCGTACTCCAGCGGAGCGCAGTAGACGCTCACGTCAGGATAAGTGCGCAGGCCCGTCGCAGGCGTCTTCAGGCGCATGTTCGATTCATACGCTTTGCAGGGCTTGCCCCTGAGTCCCTGCCAGACAACTCCGAGCAGATTCGTCGTGATCAGGCTGTGATCCGACGTCCCGCCGGACATGTCGAAGATCTCGCCATCGTAGTAATCGCTCTTGTACACGGCGTCGTGCTCGAGCGCGTAGTACTCCGCGGGCGTGAACCGCTTCCTGGTCAATGGCAAAGCCATGGTCAAATCGTAGCCCTCCGCCGCGGCGGCTGCAATTAGAGGCGATGGGTCGACACTGGGATCAGGTCGCCACTTCTTCCAGGATCGCGTTTTTCACGTTGGTCGGCACCAGGGCGTACTTGAGCGGCTCCATCGCCGCCGCGGCGCGACCCGTGGACATCGAGCGAAGCTCGGTGGTGTACCCGAACATCTCGCTCAGCGGGACCTCCGCTTCGATGACGACGGTGTTGGCGCGCTCCTGGCTGTCCAGGATCAGCCCGCGACGGCGGTTTAGGTCACCGGTCACGTTGCCGACGAAATCCTTCGGCGTGGTGACGACGAGCTTCATGATCGGCTCGAGCAGCGCCAGCCCCGCCGCCTTGGCGGCGTCGATGATCGCCAGTCGCCCGGCCAGTTCGAACGCGATCTGGCTCGAGTCGACGTCGTGGTAGCTGCCGTCGGTGAGCGTCGCCTTGAGGTTGATCAACGGGAAGCCGGCGAGCACGCCCGTCTTGCAGGTCGTGCGGATGCCGTACTCCACCGAGGGGATGAACTCCTTGGGGATCGTGCCGCCGACGATCTTGTTCTCGAAGGCGACGCCGTCTTCCCAGTGCAGCTTCTTGAGGACGTCGGGCTCAAGCGGCTTGCCGTCAGGGCCGGTGCCGTCGAACGGCTCGAGGTTGATCCAGCACTCGCCGAACTGACCGCGACCGCCCGACTGCTTCTTGTGGATGCCGCGGATGTCCTTGGCCTTGCCGGTGATGGTCTCGCGGTAGCTGACCTTGGGCTTGCCGACGGCGACGTCCACCTTGTAGTCGCGCGTGAGACGCAGCTTGATGATTTCCAGATGCAGCTCGCCCATGCCGGCGATGATCGTCTCGCCGGTTTCCTTGTTGTAGTTGGCAAAGAACGTCGGATCCTGGCGGCGCAGGTTCGTCAGCGCCTGGCTCAGCTTGTCCTTATCGGCGGCCGCCTTGGGCTCGATCGACATGCTGATGACCGGCTCGGGGAACGTGGGGCGCTCGAGCAGGATCGGCTTATCGAGGTCGCAAAGCGTGTCGCCCGTCATCGCCTCGTTCACACCGATCACGGCCACAATGTCGCCCGCCTCGGCGCGCTCGCGCGGGATGCGGTCGTTGGCCGACATCTGGAACATCCGGCTGATGTTCTCCTTGGTGCCCTTGTTCGCGTTGAGCACGCGCGTGCCCTGTTCGAGCGCGCCGGAGTAGACGCGCACGTAGGTGAGCGTGCCGAACTTGTCGTCGACGATCTTGAACGCCAGCCCGCAGAACGGGTCGCTGGGGTCGAGCTTGCGCTCGAGGATCTTTTCCGGATCCTTCAGGTCGTGACCCTTCACGGCCGGGAGGTCGAGCGGGTTGGGGAGGAAGTCGATGACCCCGTTCAGCACCGCCTGCACGCCGACGTACTTGTACGCCGAGCCGCAGAACAGCGGGTGCGCCTTGAACTCGATCGTCCCCTTGCGCAACGCGGCGATGATCTCCGCCTCGGTGAGCGAGTTCGGATCGGTCAGGTACTTCTCCGCCAGCGCGTCGTCGAGCTCGGCGACCTTCTCCAGCATGATCCCGCGGTAGTGCTCGTACTTCTCCTTCATGTGCTCGGGCACGGGCCTGGTCGTGATCGTCTGGCCCTTGTCCTTCTCGTTGTCCATGTCGGTGTAGTAGCCGACGCCGCGGATCAGATCGATGATGCCCTTGAACTGGTCCGCTTCGCCGTCAGGGATGACCACGGGGATGGCGGGCGCGCCCAGGCGGTCGAGGATCGTCTGGTAGCAAAACTCGTAGTCGGCGCCGACCTTGTCCATCTTGTTGACGAAGCAGATGCGCGGGACGCTGTACTTCGTCGCCTGGCGCCAGACGGTTTCCGACTGCGCCTCGACGCCTTCCTTGCCGTCGAACACGGCCACCGCGCCGTCGAGCACGCGCAGCGAGCGCTCCACCTCGGCGGTGAAGTCGACGTGGCCGGGGGTGTCGATCAGGTTGATGTTGTAGATCTCCCCGTTGCGCTTCCACTCGCAGAACGTGGCGGCGGAGTTGATCGTGATGCCGCGCTTCTGCTCTTCGGGGTCGAAGTCCATGACGGCCGTGCCTTCATGCACCTCGCCGACCTTGTGGACGCGACCGGTGTAGTACAGGATGCGCTCGGAAGTCGTCGTCTTGCCGGCGTCAATGTGGGCGGCGATGCCGATGTTTCGAATCTTGGTCAGGTCGCGGGCCATGGTCGTTCCTCGTTCCAGCTATCTGTCTGTCAATAGAAAACCCGCGGAAGCCATCTCCGCGGCAATCGTCGAATCCGTTGGCGACTACCGGTCCCCGACGGATCGTCGGGAGCGGCCCCTGCGGGGGAGTTGCGGTGAGCTTCGGATGTCGCTGAGTCGAAGCTCGTCGGGGAAGCGTCGGCTTCCCACGGTTCTGCAAGGTCGGGCGAGACTCACACTGACCATGCAGGGCTTCGGTCAGCATGAGCCGCTAGTGCGGCCAGTTCTTCACGTCGGGCTCCTTCGTGAAAGCCATCTCACGGTGCGGATGATCCTCTTTACGTCCGAAAACGACTCAAAGTTTGGACAAATAACGAACCTTCCGACCCGTGAGGCGGATTAATGTACCGGCGACCCGCGCATCGTCAAGCCGGATCTCCCGCGGATTCAAGGCCGCCCGCACCCTCTGTGTGCACCAGACC
>JBAUGM010000045.1:0-4256 GCA_049679725.1 Tepidisphaeraceae bacterium | reverse complement strand
GTGGCATGGGCGTCTCGCCCATGCGTCTTCGAACAGGGATGCATGGGCGAGACGCCCATGCCACTGAAAAACTCACATGCTCTGCGGCACTCCGAAGGATCTCCCGCTCCACCTCCCCGGAGCACCGGTGAGAGCGAGATGGATCGCGCAACAAAAACGCCGCCGGACAGCTCGCGCTGCCCGGCGGCGGTGCTCTCCCGGCACTCGCTACTCCCATCCGGAAGACAACTATCGATTCATCGAGCCGATCGAGGCGCCGATGCCGACACCCGCGTCGCCCCCGCCGTAGGCGGGCGCGGGGGCGGCTTCGCCTTCCGCCAAGTCCATCTTCGCCAGGTTCGCCAGCTCCGGCGCGGCCGGGTGGAACGAGTCTTCGTTCAAGCCCGTTTCGAACTGGATCTGCGCGTCGCTAAGCCCCGCGTCCTTCAGGTACGCCGTCACCGATTCCATCCGGCGGATCGTGACGGGCATGTCCTTCGTCGGCGCCATGTGGATCGTCACCGGGCGGACGGTCTCGTCGTCGCGGATCATCACGTCGAGCTTGGCGCGGCCGAGCGAGTTGACCGCATCGTCCGTGAAGTGCGCCGCGAACAGGTTGCCGTCGCCGCGAGCGCCGTTGGAGCGCTGGACATCGGCGAAGCGCACCGGCGCGCGGACGGCGCCCTCGGCGGGGAACTCCATGTCCGGCTGCGTGTGCTCGGCGCAGCCGCACGCAACGAGCAGCGCCAGGAACGTCAGTTTCATCGCGAGCTTCATATCGACCTCTTTCCAGTTAGCTGTCAGCTATCAGCGGTCAGCCATCAGCCAGACAATGCTTCCGCTTCTGTTGGCTGATAGCTGAACGCTGACCGCTGATCGCTCCGTCTCCTATTGCATGAACGAACTCTTCATCAATTCCACCACGGTCGGCCCGGCCAGGATGATGAATGTCGCGGGGAAGATGAACAGGACCAGCGGGAAGCTCATCTTGACCGACGCCCTGGCCGCCAGTTCCTCGGCCGCCTGCTGGCGGGTGATGCGGAGGGACTCGGCGTGCACCCGCAACGATTGCGCGACACTCGTGCCGAACCGGTCGGCCTGCGCAAGCATGGCCGCCAGCGATTGCAGCGCCGGGTTGCCCGTGCGCTGGCCGAGGTTTTTCAGCGACTCGGCGCGGGCCAGCCCGACGCGCGTCTCCATGTGCGCGATGCCGAGCTCGCGGCTTAGCGCGGGGTGCGCGAGGTTCAATTCTTCGCCCACGCGCTGCATGGCGGCGTCGATCGTGAGCCCCGCCTCCACGCAGACGACCATGAGGTCGAGCGCATCGGGCAGTGCGTACGTCAGGGCCCGCTGGTTCGTCTTGATCTTCATGCGCAGCCACGTGTTTGGCAGGATGTATCCGGCCAGGCCGCCCAGCGAAACGGACATCAGCAGGTAGCCCGTCGCGCTGCCGACCGCATAGCCCGCGACCAGCCCAAGCCCCAGACAGATGACCTTGCCCCCCGCCACGACGCGCACGGCGGACGCGGAGTAGATCCCGGCGAGCGCGAGTGTCTGGCGCACGCCGGACTGCTTCTGGCGGCTCGTCGGCATGAACGGTTGCGCCGCCGCCTGCCCGATGCGCTGCAGGAACGGCACGACAACGCGCCCGGCCACCGTCACTCCCCCGGCACCGGCCCCGGCGCCGGTCGAGCCGGATGAGAACATCCCGCGCGACGCGAGACGGTCGCGCAGCTTCTCGTCCTCCACGCTGCCCATGGCGCGCGCGGCGACGAAATAGCACACGCCCGCGACGGCGCTGAACACGCACAGGATGAACACGATCTGATGGATCATCGTTACACCTTCACCGTCGTGATCCTCCGGATCGCCCACAGCCCCATCATCTGGAGCCCGAACGCCGTCGCCAGCAGCTTGTGACCCGCGTCCGTGCCGGTCAGCGTGCGGGCGTACCTGGGGTTCATGAACGCCAGGAGCACGAACATCACGAGCGGGAACGCCACCAGGATGTACCCCGTGAGCCGGCCTTCCGCGGTCTTCGCCTTCACGTGCTGCTGGAGCCGCACGCGGTTGCGGATCATGCCGCTGATGTTCTTGAGCACTTCCGACAGGTCGCCGCCCGTCTGCCGCTGAATGAGCACCGCCGTCACGAAGAACGCGAAGTCGGTCGACTCGATGCGCCGGGCCATGTCCTTCAAGGCGTCCTCGATGCTCTGGCCGAGCGTGTGCTGGTCGTAGGCGCGGCGGAACTCGATCGAGAGCGGCTTGGGCAGCTCGTCGCCCATCATCTGGATGCCCGTGCTGAAGCTGTGCCCGGCCTTGAGGACGCGGGAGAGGAAATCGAGCGACTCGGGGAGCTGACTGGATAGCGCCCGCTGCCGCCGTGCGCGCTTGGCGGCCAGGACGACGAAGGGCAGCGACACTCCCGTTGCGCCGACCACGATCATCATGATCGCCGAACCGATCACGGCAGCGCCCAGCGCCCCGAGCACGCCGCACGCAGTTGCGATGCCGAGGAAGGTTGCGAGCGTCGTCTCCGGCCACGCCTGGATGAGGACCTTGTGGATGCGCTTGAAGAACGACCATCGCGCCAGCACGGCGGATGCTCCCGTCGCCTCCGTCGCGTAGGTGATGGCCTTGTTGTGCGACGCGCCCCCGCCGCCGTCGCGCTTCGTCCCCGTCGCGAGGCGCGTCTGGAGCCGCTTGCGTTCGGGGTCGAACAGGCCGATGACGACGCGCGCACCGACCCAGACGAGCAACCCGACGGTCAGGGCGACAAGGATGGGGATCAGCATTGAATCCATGAGACTTCCCACAATCGACGCCATCAGGCGCCGGCGATCTCGCGGCGCATGAACAGGTCGATCGGCAGCTTGACGCCGCGGCTCTCGATGCGGTCGCAGCACTTGGGCCGGATGCCGCAGACGGTGAACGTGCCGACCGCGTGCCCGCTGTCGTCCACGCCGCGCTGCTCGTAGGTGAACAGGTCGTGCATCTGGATCTGCTCCCCCTCCATGCCGCTGATCTCGCTGACGCGCGTGACCTTCCGCTTGCCGCCCGGCAAGCGCGTGACCTGCACGATGATCTGGATCGCGCTGGCGATCTGCTGGCGCAACGCGCGCATGGGGATGTCGTACCCGGTCATCGCGATCATCACCTCGAGGCGCGCCAGCGCGTCGCGAGTGGTGTTCGCGTGCACGGTCGTCATCGAGCCGTCGTGGCCCGTGTTCATCGCCTGGAGCATGTCCAGCGCTTCGGCGCCGCGGGTTTCGCCGATGATGATCCGGTCCGGCCGCATGCGCAGGCAGTTCTTCATGAGGTCGCGCTGCGTGATCTCGCCCTTGCCCTCGATGTTGGCCGGGCGCGTCTCCAGGCGCACGACGTGCGGCTGCTGGAGCTGGAGCTCGGCGGCGTCCTCGATCGTGATGACGCGCTCGGCCGCGGGGACGTAGCGCGACAGGCAGTTGAGCAGCGTCGTCTTGCCCGAACCCGTGCCGCCGGAGATCAGGATGTTGCACCGCGCCTGCACGGCGGCGGAGAGGAGATCCATGACGGCGGGCGGGAACGCGCCGTGGCGGATGAGGTCTTCAAGCTGAAGCGGCTTGACGCCGAAGCGGCGGATGCTCATCGCCGGGCCGTCCAGCGCAAGCGGCGGGATGATCGCGTTCACGCGGCTCCCGTCCGACAGCCGCGCGTCAACCATCGGGCTGATCTCATCGATGCGGCGACCGACCTGCGCCACGATGCGGTCGATGATCTGCCGCAGGTGCGCGTTGTCGCGGAAGCGCACGTCCGCCATCTCCAGCCGGCCCTTGCGCTCGATGTAGATGCGGTCGTAACGATTGACCAGGATGTCGGAGACGGCCGTGTCCTTCAGCAGCGTCTCGAGCGGGCCGAGGCCGAACGTCTCGTCCATGACGTCGTCCATGAGCTTCTCCTGATCGGCGCTGCTGAGCAGCCCTTTCTCGGAGGTGCACAGGTCGCGGATCAGGACGCGGACTTCGGCGCGGACGGTCTCGGCGGGGAGCGTCTTGAGGTTCTGCACGTCCAGCCGCTCGACGAGCTGCTGGTGAATGCGGACTTTGAGCTTTTGAAAGTAAAGCTGTCGCTCGGTCTGCTGCGCCGGCTCGGCGGGCCGCGCCGGCGGCGCGATCGCCGCGGGCGGCGGGACGATGTCCGACCCGTCGCTCGGAACGAACGCCGGCGGAAGCGGCGCCTTCGCGGCGGGAGCAGATTTCGTGAACAAGCCCATCGAAAACCTCTTCTCTCTTATCCCC
>JBAUGM010000044.1:0-2807 GCA_049679725.1 Tepidisphaeraceae bacterium | reverse complement strand
TTTTCATCGTTTGCAGTCCTTAGAAAAAAGGCGCGGCGGACCGGGCCGTTGTTCCCGATCCGCCGCCCCGCATAAGCGTGCACCAATCCATGCACGCGAAAGGACGAAAAAGGGCCGCAGGAGGGGGACGGCCCCCGGGACGACTGGTCGCTGTGATTCGACGTCGCCCCTGCTACGTGAAACTTTTTCCGGCGTTACGCCGCGCCGGTCGCCTTGTGCGCGGCCGCCGGCTCGCCCAGCGCGAAGCCGTAATCGATGAAGGCGCGGAACTGGATCCCAAGCATATTGAAATCCAGGTCCGACTGCTCGATGGTCGGCGTGTCGCGCCCGCCCAACAGCGCGACGTTGACCGCGCCCGCCTGCGGCGCAGCGAACAAGTAGTAGGCCGTCGCGCTGTTGCCCGTGTAGCCCGTGCTGCTCAAGCGCGGCTCGGTCAGCCGGTCCAGCCGCGCCTGCAACGGGTTGCCTGTCGGCGCGCTGTCGGTCGCGGCGCTGGTCACGTAGCGCTGCACCTCGGCCGAACTCAGGATCTGGTCGGCGGTGAACTCCAATTCCGGCGGTGTGAGCAAGTAGCGCGGGCGCACGTCGATGATGCGGCCCTCGGCGTCGGTGCGCTTCGCCATGCTGGCGATCGCCGCCGCCAGCGCCGCCGCCGCCAGCGCCGTGCCGGACGTTCCCAGGTTGTTGTTGCTCGCGTGAAAGAACGCGCCGGCGTTGCCAAGGATGATGTTGATGAAGTCGTCGTTCGCCGTGCGGGCGGCCGCCAGCGCCAGCGCGACGGACGTGTCGTTGAAGGCGCCAATGTCATCGTTGACGATGTGCTGGCGGTCGATGCCGAGCATCATGCCCCTGGTCGCGGCCCGCACGGTCTTGGTCGTCTCCGTGCGGCTGCCGTGATGAAGCTGGCCGCCAGGCGGCAGCTCCGCGTAGTTCCCCACGAGCAGCACGCGGGCGATGCTGTGCTCGTGGAAGTTGTTGACGTTGCGCCGCCGGCACAACGTCCGCCAGATTTGCGGCGTCTCGTGGAACGCCTCGGCGGCGCTCTTGGACGCCAGGTTGCCCAGCGCGGTCGGCAGCGAAGACGTGCTGATGGCGGCGCGGAGCAGCTCGTTGCGGTCGCGCGGGACGTCGCGCAGGTCCAGCCTCAGCGCCGCGCCGCACAAGTCGACCAGCGAGTGAGCCCGCAGCTCAGCGCCCTGCTGCGCGACGTGCTCGCCGTAGCTCTTCTCCGCCAGGTCCGCGCGCCCGCTATGCAGCATCAACGCGGCGGTGAGCACGTCGGCGGGCTTGCCGGTCCGATCAGCGCTCCGATCAGCGCTGAAGGTTGCGCGCATCTGCGGCCGTTCGGCGCGGAGCATCGCCAGCTCGAGCTGGTCGGCCGTCCAGCCCTCTTCGGTCGCCTGCGCGTGCAGCTCGTGGCCCTTGGCGACGGGCAAGCCCGGGTAGCGCGCGAGAATCCGGGAGAATCCGGCGACGCGCTGCCGCTCGGCCTGAACGTCGTTGTCGGCGGGGTCGGTTACGATCTCGTCGCCGCCGTCGGGTTCGGTGACGGTCGCCTGCTGGTTGTTACGCTTTATCATGGTTTTCCTTCTGGCCGCGATCGCGACCGCTGTTTCCGGGTCCGCGCCCAGCGCGCAGACCGTTATCTCGCGCAGCCGCCCGGTTCGTACGTAGGTGAATGTCGGCTTGCCGACGTGCTTCCGCCCGTTGGCCATGATCGCGCGCACGCCGCGCTCGATCTTGATGGTCTCGACGCCCACGCTCGCTTGAAACGCCACGCCTTCCTTGCACAACGCGATGATCCGCTGCGCCGTCTCGGAGCTTCTCGCCAGCGTGCCGCTGACGATGAGTTTCCCGCCCTCCACGCGGGCGCGGCCGCTGCCGATGACGCCGCCCAGGTCGGCATCGTGGTCGGACAGAAGGGTGGTGCTGTCGCCCAGCACCAGGCCGGCCAGGTCGATGACGACGTGGCCGAAGTTGGCCACGTTCATCACCCCGCCGGTGTAGGCGACGATTTCCACGCGCGGCGACTTCGCGGCGCTCGCGGCCTTGATCCGCACGTCGGACTTGAGGTGGATCGTTTCCATATCAGGATTCGGTCTGCTCCGCTTCCGCCGCCGCCGCCGCTTCCGCCGCCCGCGCTACCTTGCGGCGCATCGCGTCCGTCGCCTGGCGCGGCGCGCCGCTGCGACGATGTTCCACTTCTTCTGCGAGTGGAATCGCCTGGAGCATGGAAAAAAACGGCACACCGTTGAGCCACAGGATCGGCGCGACACCCAGCTCGTCGGCGACGCGCTCAAGCTCCTGCTTCGTCACGCTGGCGTGATCGGCGACGGCACCGATCGACCAAAAGTTGCGAGTGGGGTTTGGCTTCATGCTGCTCCAATCCTAAAGCGGGCGCGTTCCCGGAATTCCGCCACGCGGAAAATTCCATGACGTCGCTCATATCGTCCGTCTCGCGCGAGTGGAACGTCACGCCGCACGTCGAGCATCGCATGTACCGAAGCACGTCACCGGCGCCGTCCGGCCTCATCGTTCGGTTCACGCGAACGTTGGCGCTCCCGCAATGCGGACAGCGCACGCGCGGCGTGACGACTTCGCGGCACGGCTTCACGCCTTTGCACTCCGGGACGCGCGGGATGATGTTGCCGTAAGGCTCATAAAGAAAGACAATTGGCCACGGTGGCTGTTCGCCTAGGCGTCATTTTGTCGTAGTCGCGGCGGGAGAACCTTTGGGCGCAAGACGTGGGGTCAGGACGGCCACGCGGCGGTCCCACTCTTTTGATCTCCGTACCTCGACGGCGCGC
>JBAUGM010000043.1:0-2789 GCA_049679725.1 Tepidisphaeraceae bacterium | reverse complement strand
TTTTCATCGTTTGCAGTCCTTAGAAAAAAGGCGCGGCGGACCGGGCCGTTGTTCCCGATCCGCCGCCCCGCATAAGCGTGCACCAATCCATGCACGCGAAAGGACGAAAAAGGGCCGCAGGAGGGGGGACGGCCCCCGGGACGACTGGTCGCTGTGATTCGACGTCGCCCCTGCTACGTGAAACTTTTTCCGGCGTTACGCCGCGCCGGTCGCGCGATGTGCCGCGGCAGGCTCGCCCACGCTGAAGCCGAAGTCGTGATAGGCGCGGTACTGCGTGCCGAGCATGTTGAACGGCTGCGGCTCCTGTTCGATGACCGGTGTATCGCGCCCGCCCAGCAGCGCCACGTTCACCGCGCCGTCGGCCGACGCCGCGAACAAGTACCAGGCCGTCGTGCTGTTTCCGGTTAACGCGGTGTTGCTCAGGCGCGGCTCGACCTCGATGCTGAGCTGTGCGCCGCTCAACGGGTTCCCCGTCGGCGCGTTATCTGTTCCGCTCGCGGTGTATCGCGCGACCTCGGTGCTCGTGACGAGCTGCCGCGCCGTGTACTCCATTTCCGGCGGGACCAACAGCACGCGGGCCCGCACGTCGATGCTGCGGCCCTCGGCGTCCGTCTGCTTCGTCATGCTCGACAGCGCCGCGGCCAGCGAGGTGGCGGCCAGTGCCGAGCCGGTGGTGCTGACGTTGTTGTTGCCAGCCGCGAAAAACGTGCCGACCGAACCCATGATCGTGCCGGCGAAGTCGTCGCTCATCGTCCTCATGGCGGCGCGGCCCAGGAGCTGCGCTACGTCGGCGAACATCGACAGGTCATCGTTGATGATGTCCTGCCGGCTTAAGCCCAACATTTTCGCCTTCGTGACGGCCTGCACGGACTTGTAATCCTCGGACAGTGTCGCGTGCTTGATCTGGCCGTCGGGCGGCAGTTGCTCAAGGTGGCCGATGAGAAACATCCTGAGCAGGCGGTGCTCCCTGAAGTTGTTGACCGGACGGCGCCGGGCGATGCGCGTCCACACGCTCGGCGTCTCGCGGAACGCCTCGGCCGCGACCTTGTCGGCGAAGTTGCCCAGGGCGGTGGGAAGCGACATGGTGCTGAACGCGGCGCGGATCATCTCGCCCTGATCGCGCGGGACGTCCCGCATCTCCGTCCGCAGCGCCGCGGCGCACACGTCCAGCAGGCTGCGGCAACGCAGGTCGTGCGCGCCCTGCGCGACGTGCTCGCCGTAGATCTCCTGCGCCAGTTCGCCGCGCCCGGCACGGAGCATCAGCACCGACGTGATCAGGTGCGCCGGATTACCCATGGCGCGTAGGGCAGACGACGACGCGCCGCGCGTCATGCTCACGGCCGGGCGCTCGGCGCGCATGACGGCAAGCTCGAGCTGGTCGGCCGTCCAGCCCTCTTCGGTCGCCTGCGCGTGCATCTCGTGGCCCTTGGCGACGGCCAAGCCCGGGTAGCGCGCGAGAATCCGGGAGAATCCGGCGACGCGCTCGCGCTCGGCGCGAATGACGTCGTCCGCGTTCGGGTCGTCGCCCTGAATCTCGGGCTCGTCAACGACGGCGGCGGTGTTCGTGCTGGTATTACGCTTTGTCATCTTCCGCTTTCCGGCCGCGATCGCGACCTCTGTTTTCTCGTCCGCGCCCAACGCGCAGATCGTCACCTCGCGCAGTTGCCCGCTTTTTATGTAGATGAATGACGGCTTGCCGACGTGCCTCCGCCCGTTGGCCGTGATCTCGCGCACGCTGCGCTCGGTCTCGACAGGCTCGACGCCCACGGATGCTTGAAATGAGATGCCTTCCTTGTGCAGCGCGATGATCCGCTGCGCCGTCTCGGAGCTTCCCGCCAACCTGCCGGCGACGATGAGTTTTCCGCCCTCCACGCGGGCGCGGCCGCTGCCGATGACGCCGCCCAGGTCGGCATCGTGGTCGGACAAAATCGTGGTGCTGTCGCCTAGCACCAGGCCGGCCAGGTCGATGACGACGTGGCCGAAGTTGGCCACGTTCATCACCCCGCCGGTGTAGGCGACGATCGCCACGCTCGCCGACTTCGCGGCGCTCGCGGCCTTGATCCGCACGTCGGACTTGAGGTGAATCGTTTCCATCAGGATTCCGCTTCCGCCGCCGCCCGCGCTACCTTGCGGCGCATCGCGTCCGTCGCCAGGCGCGGCGCGCCGCTGCGACGATGTTCGACTTCTTCTTCAAGCGCAATCGTCTGGAGCATGGAAAAAAACGGCGTGCCGTGGAGCCACAGGATCGGCTCGATCTCCAGCTCGTCGGCGATGCGCTCCAGCTCTTGCTTGCTCGTGCTGGCGTGATCGGCGACGTGACCGACCGACCAGAGGTTGGTGAGTGGGTTTGGCTTCATGTTGCTTCCAATCCTAAAGCGGGCGCGTTCCCGGAATTCCGCCAGATGGAAAAATCGATGACGTCGCTCATATCGTCCGTCTCGCGCGAGTGGAACGTCTCGCCGCACGTCGTGCACCTAAGGTACCGAAGCAGGTCACCGGCGCCGTCCGGCGCCATCGTGCGGTTTATGCGAACGTTGGCGCTGCCACAATGCGGACAGCGCACGCGCGGGATGACGACTTCGCGGCACGGCTTCACGCTTTTAGACTCCGGGACGCGCGGGATGATGTTGCCGTAAGTCTCATAAAGAAAGACAGTTGGCCGCGGTGGCTGTTCGCCTAGGCGTCATTTTGTCGTAGTCGCGGCGGGAGAACCTTTGGGCGCAAGACGTGGGGTCAGGACGGCCACGCGGCGGTCCCACTCTTTTGATCTCCGTACCTCGACGGCGCGC
>JBAUGM010000042.1:0-2972 GCA_049679725.1 Tepidisphaeraceae bacterium | reverse complement strand
CCGCTGCGCTACGCCCGGGGCGTAGCGCACGCGGAGCCCGGAGATCTGGACCCTCACACTCCCGAGTGCTGGGTCACCAGCTTCTCCCGATTGCTCAGCGAGCGCAACCGGTTGATCGCCGCCAGGTACGCCAGCGCTGACGCCTCCAGGATGTCCGTGCTCAACCCGCGGCCACGGATCTTGCGGTTGTTGTGTTCCAACTCGATCTGCACCTCGCCCAGCGCTTCCTTGCCCTTGGTGACGGCGCGGATGCGGTAGTCGCTGAGGGAAACCTTGATCCCGGTCAGGCGCTGGATCGCGGAATAAATCGCGTCGACGGGGCCGTCGCCGATGCTGGCGTCCTGGATCGTTTCGCCGGCGCTGTCTTTCAGCGTGACGGTGGCCGTGGGGATCGTGTTGGAGCCGGCTGTGACCTGAAGGCCCGAGAGCGTCCACAAGCCGTTGCCCAGCTCCAGCTGATCATCGACCAGGGCCTCGATGTCCTCGTCGAAGACTTCCTTCTTCTTGTCCGCCAGCGCCTTGAACTTCGTGAACGCCGACTCCACCTGCTCCTCGTTCAGCTTGTAGCCCAACTGAGTGACGCGGTCCTTGAACGCGTGTCGGCCGGAGTGCTTGCCGAGGACCAGCGAGTTCTTGGCGATGCCGACGGTGACCGGGTCCATGATCTCGTACGTCTCGCGCAGCTTCAGGACGCCGTCCTGGTGGATGCCGGACTCGTGGGCGAACGCGTTCTCGCCGACGATCGCCTTGTTGCGCTGGACGACCAGACCGGTGAGCGTGCTGACCATGCGGCTGGCGGGATAGATCTTCGTGGTGTCGATGCGCGTGCCGATCTTGTAGTGGTCGGATCGCGTCTTCAGGGCCATGACGATCTCTTCCAGCGCTGCATTGCCCGCGCGCTCGCCGATGCCGTTGATCGTGCACTCGACCTGCCGTGCCCCGTTCTCGACGGCCGAGAGCGAGTTGGCGACGGCGAGCCCCAAGTCGTCGTGACAGTGCGCGGAGAGGATCACGCCGCGGGCGTCCGTGTTCAGCTTCTGGCGGATGTGCGCGAAGATCTCGCCGTAGCTCTTGGGCGTGGCGTAGCCGACGGTGTCGGGCATGTTGATGGTCGTCGCGCCCGCCTCGATCGCGGCCGCCACGATCTCCTCCAGAAACTCCAGCTCCGTGCGGCTGGCGTCTTCCGGCGAGAACTCGATGTCCTTCGTGTACTCCAGCGCCTGTTTGATCGACTCCGTGCTGATGCGGATGATCTCCTCGCACCCCTTCTTCAGCTTGTGCTCGCGGTGGATCTTGGACGTGGCGCAGAAGATGTGGATCCGGCCGCGCTTCGCGTGTTTGACCGCTTCGCCGGCGCGGGCGACGTCCTTCGGGGTCGATCGCGCCAGGCCGCAGACGACGGCGCGCGTCAGCTCCGCCGCGATGGCGCGGACGGACTCGAAGTCGCCTTCAGAGGCGATGGGGAAGCCGGCCTCGATGATGTCGACGCCCATGTCCTCGAGGTGGCGCGCGATCTCGACCTTTTCCGGGCGGGTGAGCGTCGCGCCGGGGGATTGCTCGCCGTCGCGTAACGTCGTGTCGAAGATGCGTACCATGTCCATGACCGACTCCTAATCGAACCTGTACCTATTGGAAACCGCTACCTCATAAAACGAAAGAACCCCGCGATACACTCGCAGGGTCGTGTCAGGAAATTCATCTAGGCAGCGTCCCTACGAATCATGCGCGCGACTGGCCGAGGCCCCGAAGGGCGAGGCTAAGTCGGGATGACCGGAGGGACGACTGCATGAGTGGTGGAAGTAAAGCATTCGAACCGGCCCGTGTCAAGTGGCCTGGGTCGATGTTGGCCGACGTTGCGGGGAAATCGCGCTATGATACATTGCCCGCCCAAGGCCTCTTGGCGGAACTGGCAGACGCGCTGGATTCAAAATCCTGTGCCCGCAAGGGCGTATCGGTTCGACTCCGATAGAGGCCACTAACCCGCTGCGCGGGAAGCACCAAGTTCCAAATCCCAATTCCCAATGAAGGGCAAATCGATGCGTGTGATCACCGTTCTGGTCGCTCTGTGCGCCCTTCTGTCTTTCACCACCCGCGCGTCGGCGTGGAACTACACCGGGCATCGCACGATCGGGACGATCGCGTACGACGAGATCACACCCGCTGTCCGGGCGAAGGTGGACGCGATCCTAAAGGCCCATCCGCGCTACGAGAAAGACCTGCTCGGCGAGATGCCGCAGGGGTACGCCGAGCCGGCGCGGTTCGCCTTCGCGATGAGCGGCTACTGGCCGGACATCATCCGCACCCAGAGCAACCCGATGCACTTCACGCACCATCGGCCGATGTGGCACTTCATCAACGTGCGCTACCAGTTGCCCGACTGGAACCCCTCATCCGCGCCGAGCACGGCGACGTCGACCGCAGCGACTGGCGCAACGACGCAGCCGGCGGCGGACGAAGGCCCGAAGGACGTCGTCGAAGCGATCGCGAAGAACAAGGCCGACCTGCGCGACCCGTCGCTGAGCGACGCCCAAAAGGCGGTCGCGGTTTGCTGGCTCGTACACCTCGTCGCCGATCTCCACCAGCCGCTGCACGCGACGACGCTCTTCTCCGCGCAGTTCCCCGATGGCGACCGCGGCGGCAATTCGTTCATCATCTCCCAGCGCCGCCAGAACGTGAACCTGCACGCGGTGTGGGACGAGATGATCGGGCTCCAGACGTCGCCGGCGATGATCAACTACCTGGCCGGGTCGATCCGCAGCGACCCGAACCTCTCGCGCGAAGCGCTCCCGCAGGTTTCCAAGGGCGACCCCGAGGTGTGGAAACAGGAGAGCCACGAGCTCGGTCGGGCGGTGGTGTACCGCAACGGCACGCTCGCCGGCGCGAGTATCGAAGACGTGCGCCGCGATCCCGCTACGCTCGTTCCCGCACTGCCCGACGGTTACCTGCGCGACGCCGAGCCCGTCGCCCTGCGC
>JBAUGM010000041.1:0-8494 GCA_049679725.1 Tepidisphaeraceae bacterium | reverse complement strand
AGTCGGCCCCATCCGCGCCGCCGACGGCCGCCCCTTCTGGGCCTCCGCCGGGCCCGACGGCAGCTTCCGCACCGCCGACGACAACATCTACTCGTACGAGAACTGAGCCATGCGAATGAGGATGAAGGATGAAGGCGGAAGGATGAACCGAAGAAGGCAGAAGCCGATGCGCCCCCATTCATCCCTCATCCTTCATCCTTCATCCTTACGCGCCTGCTCCCATTCATCCTTCATCCCTCATCCTTCATCCCTATTCCGATCAGCGTTCACGCTGACCGAGGTCCTCATCGTCATCGGCATCATCATCCTGGTCATCGCGCTGGCGGTGCCGGCGTTGAGCCTCATCTCGGGGTCGAAGTCGATCGACGGGGCGGAGAACAACGTCTCCGCCATGCTCGGCCGAGCCCGCGCCGACGCGATCGGCCTCCAACGCGTGACGGGCGTGCTCTTCTTCATCGATCCGGCGACCGAGCGCGTGACGTTGGCGGAAGTGTTCGCAACGGACCGACCGGCCGGGGCGCCCGCCAATATCGACGTCTACCTCGACCTCGTCCCCGATATGGACTTTCTCGCGCTGCCGAAAGGTGTAACCGCCCAGGTCATCGACAACGCGGTCCTCAGTTCCGGTGCCCGCGCTGATGACGGCTACCTCGGGTACAACACTCTCGGGGGCAACTCCCCGCCTCAGGTGCGGTACGGCGGTGTGATCCTCTTTGACGGGTCCGGCCGCCTCGTCAACCGCAGCTACGCGTTCCGTTCGCGGCAAACGAGCACAGGGACGCCGCCAACCATTCTCTTCAATCTTCTCTACACGGGGAGCGTCGCGGGCACGACCCCAGCGCCGCCCGCCGCCAACTTCATCCCGGCGAGCGGTGCGGCCGCTCCCCACGATATTCAACGGAGCGCGTTCGGCCTCGTGCTGTTTGACCGCGAGGCGTTTCTGAACAACGGAAGTAACGACGACCCACAGGCCGCGAACACGTTGATTACCGCCGGGGAACTCGGCGAAGAGCAATGGATCGACGCCAACAGCGTCCCTCTTCTGATCAACCGCTATAACGGCACGCTGGTGCGAGGCGAATGATGCGACGAATAGGGATGAAGGATGAGGGCGGAGGGATGAAACGAGAGAAAGCACCCATGCGCGCGCATTCATCCCTCATCCCTCATCCCTCATCCCTACGCAGCCGCGGCTACTCTTTCACCGAAGTCATGTTCGCCGTCGTCGTGCTCGGCATCGGGTTCATCATGATCGCGGCGATGTTCCCCGTCGCGATTTCGCAGAGTAAGAGCACGCAGGAGGAAACCAATGCCGCCGCGATCGCGCGGGGCGGGGTGAACTACCTGAAGACGATCGCGACGGAGGTGAACATGCCGCCCACCAATACGGCGCCCGGCACGCCGGACCGGGTCGTCCCCTTCACGTCGCCCGGCAATCCGCCGACGACGCCGAACGTCGGCTCGTGGGAGGCGGTGCGCGGGAACCTGATCCTGCCCAACGACCCGCGTTACGCGTTCGTCCCGCTGTATCGTCGACAGACGGGGTCGACCAGCGCGCAGGTGTTCGTCGTTGCCACGCAGGTCCGCGCGCGGCCGCGGTATGATGAGAAGGACACCCTCACGCCAACGACGGCGGGGGAGGGCAATCTTCAGGCCCATCTTGTCGAAGTTACGGTGACGGAAGACCCCCCGGCGTCGGGGATCTACAAGATCTTGTTCGACGATCCTGTTGCGACTGGGCCGGATATGAGGCAGGCGGTGGCGGAAGGTGCGTACGTCATCATCGCCCGCGATCCCGGCCACGCTGCATCGTCCTCGCCCACCGGCACGTTTAACGGTCGCGTGTACCGCATCGGTGCACAGTTTACCGATGCGACGGGAGCCCCCGTCCTGAACACGTGGACGTTCCAGCCCGGCAACGAGTACGTCCCGCAAGCCGGACCTGACGGTATCGTGAAGACCGGCGACGACTACGAGATCGGCACCGCCTGCCTCGCCTACATCGTCGGACGCGAGCTCAAACCCTCCGGCGAGTTCACCGGTCCCGTGCAGGACATCTCGATCTACACCAGCTTCATCCAGGTGCGGCCATGACCCTTACTCATTGCCGATTGCCGATTGCCGATTGCCGATTTCAATCGCCAATCGAAAATCCAAAATCCAAAATCAACAACGGCTTCACCCTCGTCGAGGTGATGATCTCCGTCGCGCTGGTGCTGTTTCTGATCATCGGCATCAATCAGGTCTTCAAGATGACCTCCGATACCGTCGGTGCCGGCCAGGTGCTGTCGAGCAACGTGCGCGACTCGCGCGCCGTGCAGAGCGTGATGTTCAGCGACCTCGCCGGCGCCGTGATGCAGAACCCGCCGGCGATGATCATCGCGTCGAGCCGCGTGTCGGCGTTCCGCAACCCCACGGATCGCCTGTCGGACCGCGATACCGACCCGTTGACGACCGATCTCGATAACAACAACGTCGAGGGTGACAACGGCGTTTTGGGCGAGGATATCTCCCCGGCCACCTACAACTTCCGCAGCCATCGCACCGACCGCCTCGCCTTTTTCGCCCGCGACGTCTACCGCAGGCAAACGGGCGATGACGGGACGTTTGCCAGCGCAACCGGGAGCAACGAGGCGTACATCTGGTATGGACACTTGCGGATGCCGAACAACGATTCGCCAGTTACGGCGACCAGTTACAAGGGGCCGGGCGCAGAGACGTTCGCGACCAATCAGAACAATTTTGACGCCTCGCAGTTCTCGCTTGGGCGGATGGCGATGTTGATGCGCGACCCGCGCGACCCAGCCTTCATTACGGCGGCGGAGGAGTATTACCCGAGGACTAACCCGGTTCCGCTCGCATCCAGCGGGTTGCCGACACCACCCAACCTCTTCCTGTCGCCGTTCGCATGGGGTGTCATGGACAGCGGCGGCGGTGGGCCGATTCAGGATTCGCGATATGACCTGGCGGGCATCACCATCGCACAGTTCGCGCAGGATGTGAGGGACAGGTCTGTCGGCACTCCTCCATCAGAGCCGCTTTGGTGGCAGCGGTTGCTTTATGCTGGTCCGCTCGCAGCGATCACGGCCCCGCGCCCGGCAGATGAAGATTATCGCTTCCGCGCCGACCGATTGTTCGCGAAACCGCTCGATTCACAGAAAGCAGCATTGCTCGCCCCGATCCTGCTCAGCGGGTGCGGGCAGTTCATCGTAGAGTACGCGGGTGACTACATCGGACAGGACGGGACCACGGGCGCCAGGACGAGCCTCGTGCCGGACAACATCCCCGATTTCGTGATCGACAATGCGACAGGCACGCCCGTTCGTTCCACGCGCTGGTACGGCATGCCGCGCGATGTGTCCGGCTCCACCACGGGTGGGCCCGATGGGATTATCCTGGCAGGCACCGCCGCCGCGCCATCGGTTGATGTGGTCCCGCTTCGCGACGTCCGCGGGGCTGCGGACGCGGCTCCATTCGAGCGCGCGGTTGCCTTCAACCTTCCGCCGCCTCCCCCTGCAGGCTATCTCGTCCCGGGCGGGATGGCTCCCGAGGCGCGCTACGACTGCGTTTGGGGTCCCGACTACCCCTTAGAGGTCGCCGCCAACCCGCTACCGCAGATGCTCCGCATCACCGTCGTGCTCGAAGACCCCAGCGGCCGGCTCGCGGAGGGTCAGGCCTATGAGTTCGTGATCGATTTGCCGTAGCTCGTGGCACGGGTTTTCAACCCGTGCGTTCGAACGCGCGGAGCACGGACGAAGAACCGTGCCACGGAGTTCACCATGCGTCACACCGCTTCACTCATCGCCCGGTTGTTCGAACGGTTGCAGGACCGTTTCCGCAAAGCTCGATCGGGGTCCGTGCTGATCCTCGTCGTGGCGCTGCTCGTGCTCATGGCGCTGCTGGGCACCGCGTTCATCTCGACGACGCGCATTGACCGCTACGGCTCGGCCCAGAACGCCGCCAACGTGCAGATCGACCTCCTCGTCGAAGGCGTCCGCAACCTGGTTCTCAGCCAGCTCGTCGACGACCTGAAAGACACGACCACCACGCAATACCGCCCGGCGAACCTCACGACGCCGTTGACCGACTATGAGCACTTCGACCACGACCTGACGGACCTGTTCATCGCCGCGCGCGTGCCGATCGATGACACCGGCGTGCTTTGGCGCACGGTGAGCTGGCCGCTGTTCAAGAATGGTCCGACGGCTGCGCTCCCGTACCAGTTCGATTCGCCCGGCGACCATCCGCCCCTTGCCGTGAACGGTGCGGTGCCGACCGCGCCAAAGACGACTTATCGCTTTGTCCCTACCTTCGCGACGTTTGGCGGGGAGACGAACTTTCCGCACTTCAATGTGTTCGACGGCCTCACGCCTGTCACGACCGCGGCGCTGGGCTACCCGAATGGTCTGCCCGCCGCCGACGCGGACGGCGACGGCGTCGCCGACGCGGCGCTCTGGAAGCTGCCCATGAGCCCGATCGACGGGATCACCTACTACGCCGCGACGCGCATCATCGACAACGGGGCCGCGTTCAACGCGTCGACCGCATGGAAGTACGCCGACCCCACCGGCGCGGCGGCCACCACGCCGCCCGGGGATTTCTTCCCCACCAACGTCAACTGGGAACAGGCGTTGACCGGCGCTTCGCCTGCGATCAAGGCGGCGGCGATGGACCTGTACAACACGAACTACCGAACGCCGGCAGCCCCGCCGTCAATCCCGGTGACACCCCCGACGCCGCCCCGTAGCGATGGCACGCCCAATGTGACGCCGACCCACGCTGATCGGCCGGATTTTACGTTCATCCACCACCAGGACGCGATGCATCACATGCTCACCCGGCGCCTGGATTACCCGGGCGAGCGCACCGCCGGGGTGCCGTACCAGGCGCTGCCGCTCTCGGAGTCGGCGGCGCTCGCGTACAAGTTCTGCCTGGTCAATCCACTGGCCAGCCCGTCGATTCTGGAGCAGTACCTGCCCGATTCGTACAAGACGGGCGTCAGCACGACGGACTACAAGGGGAGGCTCAACGACTGGTGGACTGACAATTTCTTCCCTTACCCCCCTCCTCCGGTTGTCGATAAACCCCTCCGCTCGATCACCGTCGCGCGCAATCCCGTGTCGAACGCGCGGCCGAGCCATTCGCTGCGCGTCGCGACGGGGACGGAGCCCGGCTTCAAGGGCGCTTGGGGGCCGGCCCAGGCTTACAAGTTTGGCGACTGGGTGACCGGCGCGGACGAGCGGTCGTACGTTTGCATCCAGCCCACCGCCAGCTCGCTGGCGACCAGCGACCCCGTATCGGTCGGCGGCGCTTATTTCTGGGCGCCGGTCCCATGGTCCGAGCACCCGGTGAAAGCCTCGATCAACACCGCCAACTTCGGCGAGCTGTGGCACGCGTTCTGGGATGTGATGATCGAGCAGACCACCGCCGCGCCCTACGAGCCTCCGCTGAGCGGCGCGCGCATGTTCCGCAACCCGCTGCGCGACGCAGCGACCGCCGTGCCGGCCGAGCTGACGCCGTACCAGACGATGCTCCTTCGCAGCGCCATCGCCGCCGTGAACGCGATGGACCTGCGCGATTCGGACAACGACGTCACCAGCCGCAAGATCACACTGCACGAAGACCCGTTGACACCGGCAACGACGTTCGAGGTCATGGTCTTCGGCATGGAGCGCCAGCCGTACATCACCGAGATCCTGGTGGACCCCGCGGCGCCGGCATACGTCGCCATCGAGCTGCACAATCCCTATCCCGTTCCCATTAGTCTGGCGGGCTGGCAGTTTGCGACGATCGAACGGCTTACGGGCTCGATCAAGCCGAGACCGCTGACTCCGATTGCACTACCGGT
Organism: Tepidisphaeraceae bacterium; assembly: GCA_049679725.1. Classification (GTDB taxonomy): domain Bacteria; phylum Planctomycetota; class Phycisphaerae; order Tepidisphaerales; family Tepidisphaeraceae; genus DASYWJ01. The sequence continues at coordinate 2,646 of JBAUGM010000041.1, read as the reverse complement.
TGGTACGAGTCTCGGGGACAGCTTGGCTCAGATCGGACCGGGTGAGCACGTCGTTTTCCACTCCAGTAATGTGCTGCCGACTAACGTCACCATCACTGGCACGACTCCGCCGGTTGAGCTTCCCGATCTGGCCCGTCTGATCGCCACCGACGGGCTCGAACTGGTGCTCCTTCGCCCGCGTCTGGCGAGTGGCGTCCTGACGAGTTCGGCTGAAGTTCACAATGAATTCAGCGAAGACGGCGGCGCCGGAACGCCGATCTACGCCGAGCTTGTGCCGGTCGATCAATTCGACTTTACGAACTTGTTCACGATGACGCCTGGTCAGCGGGCCGTCTACCGTCGCGCCAGCCTTGCGGGGGGAACGCCTTCGACGGCGTGGCACTTTGTGTATTCCGGGGGCTACGACCTTCTTCGGCTTCCCCCTGATTCGCGGCATGTCGGCATGCTCATGCTTACAAGTGCGGAACCGGGTAACCTCGGCGTGGCCGACAGGTACAAGCCGATCTTACCAGTCGGTCCGCCCGCCGCGGACCAGGCGACGTACACGACCATCCCCATGCAGCTTGCAAACGTCGACATGGGCGGTCCGAACAAGACCATCAATTTCGCTACCGGATTTGTCAATGCGGGAGCGCATCATTACCCGTTCGGGGGGTTCGCGCGCAACGGGGACATCCTTCAAGTGCCGTTCGTTGGTTCCTACACCGTCCTTGACACGGGGGTTGCAGCGCCGCGTGCTGCCGTGACGGAGATGAACAGCGTCACGATGGACTGCGTGCGCGCGGACGATCTGTTGGCGGTGAACAACCCGCAGGCGGATACGGATACGGGAGCGTTCACCGAAGCGCGCGAGCAATTGGGACGGTTCTGCCCCGTCGGCGATCCCACGGTTACGCCGGCGACGGGCGACTATTCGACGGCGGGTCCCTACGTCTATCAATGGGCGATGGACCTCTTCGACCACCTGACGGTGCAGGCGCCGCACGACGACCATCTGCCGAACGTTGACCCTGCCGAGTCCGACGATGTCACCGCGGGGGGGGCACCCGCATACGCCGACCCGTACGACCAGAAGTATCCCGCCGCGGTGCCCGAGCCGACGGCGAACGCGGCCTTCGACATTACGAACAATGAACCGCCGCCTTCGCCCCCCGGTAACCCTTCCGGCACGAACGAGGGCAAGGTGCCGTCGGAAGGACTGATCAACATCAACACCGCGCCGTGGAAGGTGCTTGCGGGGTTGCCGATGGTGGTTGATGCGGCGGGCGTGCTGGATCCCGCGGCCAACGACACGTTGGCGCAGCTGATCGCGATCTGGCGCGACGGGCAAGGTGCAACAGCCCCCGGCGGGCCGTTCCGGACGATCTACGACCTCTACAAGGTTCCGGCGTTCCGGATCGCCCAGACGAACCTGCTCGGCGCGACTGAGCCGGGCGACGAGCAGGGCGACCTCTCGCCGCGCGGAGCGACCATGGACCTCGTCCGCCACGACTTCGAAGAGCGCTTCCTGCTGCTCAACCGCATCAGCAACCTGATCACCACGCGGTCGGATTCGTACACCTGTTACCTGCTCGTGCAGGGCTGGCAGAACGCCGGCACGGCGCAGGCGACGTTGAAGACACAGCGGCGGATCGCGTTCATCGTGGATCGGTCGCAGATCTCGCCGGTCAACCAGCAGCTCACGCCGGTGCCGGTGCCGAACAACTGACGTCAAGTTCCAAGAACCAAGAACCAAGTTCCAAACAAACGGCAAAGGACCAAAGGAAGAAAGCTCCAAAACGGGCAATGCGCGTTTGGAGCTTTCTTCTTTATCCGCTTCCCGCGAAGCGGGCTCACTCCCGGACCGTCACCGTGCTCTTGCCCTCGGCGAGCAGGTCGTAGACGACGGCGACGTTGTCGTTGATCAGGCGGACGCAGCCCATCGATTCCTGCTTGCCGATCGAGTCGGGGCGGATGGTGCCGTGGATGCCGTAGGACTGCTTGCCGACGGCGTGGCCGTCGATGCCGGAGAGGCCGATCCAGTATTCGCCCAGGGGGTTGTCGGGGTCGTCGGCCTGGATGACGCCTTCGCCGCGGGGGGAGAAGTAGGTGGGGTTCTTGATCTTCTTCTGCGTCTCGACGATCCACGTGCCGGTGGGGGTCGAGTCATCACGGCCGAGGCCCACGGGGAAGCTGGTGACGTACATCGAGCCGGTTTCGCCGGGAGCGCCGAGCCAGATCTCGAGGATAAAATCGCTCTTGTCGACGACGGCGTGGAACGGGCCGGTGACGACCTTGATGTCCTTGCCGGCCTGCATCTTCGACGGCTGGAGCTCGTTGATGCGGGAGAGGAGTTCCCAGGGGACTTCGTATTGCGTGGCGATGCGCGAGAGCTTGTCGCCGGGCTTGACGGTGTAGACGCCGGTGACGGTGTCGCTGGCGAATCGGCGGGGGGAGAAGATGACGGTCTTGTTGACCTCGTTGAGCATCAGCTTGACGGCGGCGGCGTCGGCGGGGGAGAGCTTGCCGGAGGCGAGGGATGCGTTGAGGAGGTTGCGGGCGGCGAGAGGATCGTTGGCGTCGAGCTTGGCTTTGGCGTCGACGAGGGGGGCGGCGGAGGAAGCGGTGGCGCCGGCGCCGGGCGTTGAGGGGGCGATGGGCCCGCCC
>JBAUGM010000040.1:0-17911 GCA_049679725.1 Tepidisphaeraceae bacterium | reverse complement strand
CAACCCGGCCCACCCTCCCCCCGCGTCAGCGCGAAACTCTGCGCGGAAAAGTTCAACGGCAAGTACCCCCACGTCGGCCTCTACGACTGCAAAGAACGAAAGGTCTGGGTCGCCAAACCCCTGAGCGGCCAAGCCATCCGCACGTCCCACGCGCGCCTCATCACGGGTTCGGACAACGCCACGAGCACCGTCTGGAAAGACCGATTCCTCTGCTTCTGGTTCTACACCCCGCGCACGGGCGAGGGCTACATCCACGGCTACCCGATCGACTGGGAGGAAGCGCACCTGCTCGTGCGCATCGACCCCAACTGGGACTACGACCGCCAGCGCATGATCCCCGGCGAGCTCGAAGACCAGGTCAACGACAACCTCGAGCGCCAGATCAGGCACGGCGAGCGCATCGCGAACTTCTTCCGCGACGCGAAACTGAAATACCCCTTCAGCATGCACTTCATCGGCCAGCGCGCGACCGACTCGCAGTTCTACGCCAAGCGCGTGGAGCCGGCGGCGTGATCATTGCTTCACCTTTTCCCGCGCGCGTTGCCCAGATCGCCCCGGTTACCAATCGTGCGCGATTGTCGTGACGAACGCGCAAAACGACTTACGGCAAAATCGCCGTCGTCAAGAAAAAATTGCCGAGATTTCCCGTGGTTTTCGCGGAGTTCGCGCGTCGCCGTGCGCGATTATCGTGAGAAGTGCGCAAACTCGAGACAGGGTGGGATGCGCGCGAGATTGCTCCCGCGCGCGGGCCGCTATCGGCTTCGCGGACCAACACGTGTCGATCCGCGAAGCCGCGAGCGGCGCGCTCTTTGATAAGTCGAGATCGCGTGTCCCGCGCCGCTCGGCGCCGACGTCCCAAAAAGTCCCAGGATGTCCCAACGGCGAAATCGCGCGATGTCTCGCCGCTGCGCAAGTCGCGCGGCGGTCGAGCGTTGGCGGAGGAGCGTCGCGCGCTTCCGCAAAACGTGGGACATTGCAGACGCTTGCGCGGGAAGGTTCATGTGAAAGCGGAAGGTGCGGAACGAAGCCAATCGCGCGAGGCGTGCGCGCCGTTGCGCGATCGATCCGGGTCTTCGCCTGCCGGCTCAGACACCGGCGTGTCCGCGCGACGTCCCGGCCCGCTGGCTCGCCGGAATGTGCCGGAATGTGCCGGAATGTGCCGGAATCTTCCATCCGCGCGAAATGGCAGAACGAACCCATTTTGCGCCGGCGCGGCCATGCCGCTTCAGACGAAGAAGGCGGGCCGCGCGTCGTCGCGGGCCCGCCTTCTGACCATTTACTCCCGCGATTGTCACACCGGCATGAAGGCCAGGCCGGTGATGACGCGGCTGGTGCCGAGGACGCCGATGCGGGTTGCGGCGCCGCTCGTCAGGTTGATGCTGAACAGCGCGGAGCGGTCTTCGCCGTCCACCTTCAGCGCGGCGAAGGCGAAGTTGTTGCCGCCGTCGCTGGTCACGATGTCGAACCCGCTGCGCGTCAGCACGTCCACGCCGAGCGCGCCGACGGTGTTGATCGTGCCGGCGTTGGGCGGATTCTGGGTGACCAGCACGTTCAGCCCCGTGTCGATCCCGTAGAGCGTGGTCGTCGTCGCGCCGCCGACGTTGTTGGTGTACGCGGAGCCGGTGACCATCGGATCGGCGCCGGCGTTGACGTCGCCCAGGTCCGGCCCCGCGCCGTCGGTGTCGACGTCGTAGGCGAGCGGGCCGTCGAGCTGGAGCCCGCCGCCCACGGTGTCGGCGTCCACCACCGCGCCGGTGATGGGGTTGAGACGCAGGTTCTGATCGGCATTGCTCACGACGCGGATGCGATCGACGGTGGGGTTGAAATCGAACCCGAACCCGTCGCGCCGTCCCACGATCGACGCGGCCAGCTCGTCGCCGATCTGCGTCAGCCGCCCGTTCTTCGGGTGGATCGTGTAGAGGCGATCGAAGTTGCTCAGGCCGAACAGCTCCCCGGTGGCCGGGCGGACATCGATGCCGATGAGGTCCTCGCCACGATCCAGCCCCTTGAGCTTCGTGCGGCGCAGGATCCGGTCCGGCTCATCGGCGCGGAAGGCGAGCAGCTCGTCCTTGCTGGTCAGGGCGAAGCCCACGGCCTTGGAGGTAGTCGGCACGAGCGCGAAGTCTGCGATCTGCGCATTGCGCGGCGTGTCGAGCTTGCCGACGATCGTCGCCTTCCCGCTCGCCAGGTCGATCCGCGCAAGCCGCGGCGAGTTCCTGCCGACGAGCTGGAGGACGGCGAAGGCGGTGTTGCTCGCGCCGCCGTTGGTGGTCTGGATGTCCAGGTGCGTGCGTCGGCCGACGTCCACGCCCAGCGCGCCGATGGTGAAGAGCTGCCCGCCGTTGGGCGACGGCGCGCCATTGAGGCCGCCGATCCCCACCAGCGCGTTCTGGCCGGAGTCGATGCCGTACAGCGTCGTGGTCGTGGCGCCGTTGAGGTTGTTGGTGTAGGCGGCGGCGACGACCATCGGGTCATCCCCCTGGTTGGCATCGCCCGCCGCGAACGCCAGCGACGTATCCGGCTGAACGCCCGCGGTAACGGCATCGCCGTCCACGGTCGCCCCGGTGTTGGGGTTGAGGCGCAGATTCTGATCGGCGTTGCTGACGACGCGGATGCGATCGACGGTCGGGTTGAAATCCAGGTCGAAGGAGCTGCCCGAGAGCGGCACCGCAAACTTGCCGCCGATCTGATTTGCCTCGCCGGTGCGGGTATTGATCTGGTACAGGCGGTTGGAGCTGCCGATGCCGAAGAGCTGACCGGTGGCCGGGCGGAAGTCGATGCCGAGCAGCGTTTCGTTCTTCTTCAGTCCGTTGACCCGCACGCTGGACGTGATCTCACCGGGGTCATCGGTGTCGAAAGAGAGCAATCGGTTGTCGGTGGTCAGCGCCAGCGCCGCGGACATCAGTCGGCGGCCCTCCAGCATCTCGACGCGGGGCGTCTCAACGCGGGGCGTCGTGATGCGGGGCGTCTCGGACGAGCGTTTGGCGGGGGTCACGGAATGTCGACGTGTAGGTCGCACGGGAATCCTCCATCGAACGAAAAGACGTTTGAGGGTTCGATGCCGACCCACACGGGCCGGCTCGACCCTTCGCGGGGGGATTACGAGGGGACCGATGCCGCCGGATGTGGCTTGGGCGGATTTTTGTCGACGAAACGTCGGCGGCCCAAAGCAGCTTGAACCCCTCCCCGCAATCCGCAGAATGGCCCGCGCGAGAATGGGCGGAAGGAGTGAGGGAGGACGAGCCCCCGCATCGCGATCAGGCGGGGAATGAGGGTGAACTGTCATGGCTGACGCTTCGACGATGACGACGACGACGACCATCAGCACGCCGACCATTCGGACGTTTCAGGTCTTTCCCGATGTGCCGCAGCCGCTTTTGCCGCTGCTGGAGCTGTCGCGGAACTTCTGGTGGGTGTGGCATCCGGAGGCCGTCGACCTGTTTCGGCGGCTCGATCGCGACTTGTGGGACAAGGTCTATCACAATCCGGTCAAACTGCTGGGTTCGATCCCGCAGGCGACGCTCGCGTCGGCGGCGCAGGATGATGGGTACCTGGCGCACCTGAACCGGGTGCACGAATCGTTCAAGCAGCACCTCGACGAGGAGGGGTGGTTCCACGAACACCACCGCGAGACGAGCCTCCTGGCGGCTTATTTCTCCGCGGAGTTCGGCATTCATGAGTCGCTGCCGATTTATTCCGGGGGGTTGGGGATCCTCGCCGGTGACCATCTCAAATCGTCGAGCGAGATCGCGGTGCCGCTCGTCGCGGTGGGGCTGCTGTATCGCAACGGCTACTTCCAGCAGTACCTCTCCGCCGACGGGTGGCAGCAGGAGGCGTACCCGGAGCTGGATTTTTACAACCTCGCCGTCGAGGAGATGAAGTACACCGACGGCACGCCGATCCAGGTGCGCGTCGACATGCCGGAGAACGCGGTGTTCGCCAAGGTGTGGCGCGCGATGATCGGGCGCATCCCGCTCTACCTGCTCGATACGAACCTCCCGGAAAACTCCCCGGCCGATCGCGAGATCACGAGCAAGCTGTACGGCGGGGGCACGGAGATGCGCATCAGGCAGGAGCTGGTCCTGGGCATCGGCGGCGTGCGCGCGCTGGCGGCCATGAACGTCGCGCCGACCGTCTTCCACATGAACGAGGGCCACTCCGCGTTCCTCGCGCTGGAGCGCATCCGCGTGTTGCTCGAGGGCAAGGAAAACCTCACGTTCGACGAAGCCCGACAGATGGTGATGGCGACGAACGTCTTCACCACCCACACGCCCGTGCCCGCCGGGATCGACATGTTTCCGCCCGACATGGTGCTGAAGTATTTCAAGCACTACTTCCCGTCGCTGAAGCTCGATGAGGAAGGTTTTCTCGCGCTGGGGCGCGAGGACGTGACCAACAAGAAGCAGGGCTTCTCGATGGCGGTGCTCGCGGTGCGGTTGGCGGACAGCGTCAACGGCGTCAGCGCGCTGCACGGCGACGTCTCGCGGCACATGTGGCACAACATCTGGCCGCAGGTCCCGCATCACGAGGTGCCGATCGACCACATCACCAACGGCATCCACACGCGCTCGTGGCTCAGCCAGGAGATGCACTACGTCCTCGACCGCTATCTCAGCAACAAGTGGATGAGCGACCCCACCGAGCAGTCCGTGTGGGAAGGGGTGATGCAGATCCCCGATGAAGAGCTGTGGCGCGCTCACGAGCGCAGCCGCGAGCGGCTCGTCGGGTGGGTGCGGCAGATCCTGAAGGACCAGCTCAACCGCCGCGGCGCAAGCTACGACGAGCTGACGGCGGCGGAGGAAGTGCTCGATCCCGAAGCGCTGACGATCGGCTTCGCCCGCCGCTTCGCATCGTACAAGCGCGGCGCCCTGCTCCTGCGCGATCCCGGGCGGCTGCGGGCGCTATTGGAGAACACGAAGCAGCCGATCCAGTTCGTCTTCGCCGGCAAGGCCCACCCGGCCGATCACGAGGGCAAGGAGCTGATCAAGACGATCGTCAACTTCGCGCGCAACCCCAACGTCCGTCGGCGCATCGTGTTCCTCGAGAACTACGACATCAACATCGCCCGCTACCTCGTGCAGGGCGTGGACGTGTGGCTCAACACCCCCCGTCGCGGGATGGAGGCCAGCGGCACCAGCGGCATGAAGGCGGCGGTGAACGGCGTACCCAATTGCTCGATCCTCGACGGGTGGTGGGTCGAGGCGTACGAGCTCGATCACAACGTCGGCTGGGCCATCGGGCGCGGCGAGTCGTACACCGACGGCAACCTCCAGGACCAGATCGAGAGCCAGGCCCTCTACGACATCCTCGAAAAGCAGATCGTCCCCCTCTTCTACAAGCGCGGCGTCGACAACATGCCCCGCGAGTGGATCGCGCGCATGAAAACCTGCATGCGCCGGCTCGCGCCGGTGTTCAACACCAACCGCATGGTGCGAGACTACGCCGAGAAGTTCTACGTCCCCGCGAGCGTCCGCGGGCAGGCACTCGCGGCCGACAGCCTGAAGCGCGCGATCGCCCTGGCGCACGCGAAAGACAACCTGCGCGGCCGGTGGGGCGGCATCAAGGTCGTCGGCGTGCACGCGAGTGGCAACGGGCACTACAAGGTCGGCGACACCATGCAGGTCGAAGCGCTCGTCGACACGCCCGGCCTCGCTCCGGCGGACGTCCGCGTCGAGCTCTACGCCGGCCCGATCAACGCCGTCGGCCAGATCGAGCGCCCGCAGGCGCGCACGATGGCGTACTCAAAGGAGATGGCGCCGAACCGGCACCTGTTCACCGGCCAGATCGACTGCTCCACCAGCGGCCGACAGGGTTTCGCCATCCGCGTGCTGCCGGGCAACACGGACATGGCTACGCCGTTCGAGCCGGGGTTGATCACGTGGAATTAGGAGAGCGTGACGGAGTAGGGCGACGATGAAAGAGCAACGGGGCGAAGGTTGTTCCGCTTCACCCCGTCACTCCATCACCCCGTCATCCGATCACCGTCATCCGATCACCGTCTTTCCCCGATCACCGGCTTTCCCCGATCACCGTCTTTCCCCGATCACGCCGCCCCGCAGCGCGCCCGATGAAGCCGGAGACCTTCAGCGGCTCGGTGCCGTTGCGGCGAGGTCCGCCGTTGCGGGTGTCCCCGGAGGTCGATACCGCCACGTAGTGGTTGTCCGGTGAGATCGCGTACCAGCCCGCCGATCCCAGGGTCCCTCGCGTCAAATGCGCGAAATCCCCACACCCCGCTCGCTGCTAACGAGGCGAAAACAAGGGCATGTCACGGGCATGTCACCTTTTCCGCCTCATGTCACCGTCCGCGCGGGTTCGGTTCAGGCGGACTGCCGCCGGCTTGCCCGGCAAATCCCACTTCACTGTCGCGACGCACAGGTGCGGATTGCCGTCGAGCGACTTGACGTACGCGACCTTGTCGCCCAGCGCGTCTTTCACGGCGTCGAACTTCAACGGCAGTTCGACGCGCGCCCCGGATTCCGCGTCGTGCAGGACGTGCGCGGTCTCTTCCCCGCGCCACTGCCGAAGGAACATCGTCCCCGGGAGCGGGCCCGGTCCCATCGGGATCGCCTCGCGGAACGGCTGGCCGACGAGTTGGCCCGTTTTGACGTTCCACACTTTCGTGATGCGCGGCCGCTCGGGGTCCTTCTCGTCGGTCACGTCGACGAAGTAGATGTACGTCCCATCGCTCGTCCACTCGGGTGAGACGTCGTCGGTATACGGGTGCCGGAAGTTCGTCGGGAGCGTGGCGAGCAGCCGGTCGTCGCGCAGGTTCCAGACGAGCACGCGGTTGGGCGTGTCGGGCGTCCCCTCGATTCCCGTGTTCACCAGCGCCAGCGGCGCGACGGGACTGGCCGCCTCGACGAAACCCATGTAGCCAAACTGCTTCACGCGCTTGCCCGTCTCCAACGAGTACGCCTGTCCGCTCATGTAGAGCAGGAGGTGATTGCTTGCATCGATTCGCCCGTAGCGCAGGTCGGCGCGGATGTCGGTCCGCGCGATGCGCCCGGTCTCGGTTTCACAGACGAGGATCGGCCGCCGCTTTTCACCGCCGGGGGGCTCGGGCTTCGTGCAGTCCGGCAGCAGGAGGAGCTTCCCATTCGGGGAGAACGGCTGTGTCGGGCGGTCCAGCAGGCTGAACACGTCCGCTCCCGTGGTCGGGCCCACATCCGGTCGAAACTCGACGTTCTTTGCGCCCGGTGCGGTGTCCAGCCTGCGGATCACGAATTGCGCCCGCCCACCCTGCCGGTCACCACCCCGCCGGTCACCGGGCGGCGGGGGATCCCCGACCCATTCGCCGTAGACGATCGTTTTCCCATCCGGCGAGAGCTTCGCCGCCCACAGCGGAGCCCGGTAAATCGTCCCGCCTTCCATCGCCGGGAGCCGGCAGATGACCTGCTCGTCCACCAGCGTCACGCGCTGGCCGAACGCGGCCGACGCCACGCCGAGTGCCGCCGTAACGATGACGACGACGGGCGCAAAGGCTCGAGGGATAGAGGCGAACATCACGACGCTCCAGTTATTTCTGAATGTCACCTTTTCGGAGCCCGACTTCGGGAGCGGGGGTCGCGCTTCAAATGCTTACGAGAACTTCACGGACAGCTTCGGGAGGTACATGCGAATCGGACTGTCTTCCTGAACGTTTGTCCCAGACACGATTGCCTTCACGTGCTCAGAAAGTTCTGCCTTGGCCGCCGCAATCCTGTCCATGATCGTGTACGGATCAGAGGTGTCGATGATGATTGTCCGGCCCTGCTGGACGTCGAATGGAATCTTGTCGCCCTTGCGGATGATCTGCACCGACGCCAAGTTGAAGGCGTGCCGCACGCCAAGCTCGTAATGTGCATTCTGATTTCCGAACGACAGATCGGTGATGCAGACGCGGCAGTAAGCAATATGCTCAACCGTTTGCTTCGTAATGTGCCCAGGCTTGGCAATCTGATCGGCGCGGATCGCGCTCAGACTGTGGTCCTTTAGAACCGGCGAGATCAGGTGCCGGAGCATGGTGTCCGCGTGTTTCCGTTCCGGCGATCCCTCGTCGCCGATCGGCGTAATGACGAAGCACGCATTCTTGTAGTCAGTGGCCGACTCCGTATTCGGCGGAGCAGCCGGTGCCTCCGCCGCACCGGCCCCCGGTGAGGTCTCGGAAGGACTGATGCCGATTGCCTCGTTGCCGGAACGCAGCCGGTATTTCCCGTCGGGCTGCTCTTCGAGGATTTCGGCGAAGCGAGCGTTTGCCAGGATCAGCGCGATCGTCTCATCGATTCGAGACTGAGGAATGCCATATTTCTGTTCCACCACATTGCGAAAAATGTCGCCGGATGGAAGAAGCGCCCCTCCGTAGTCGCTAAAGAACCTTCCGAGGATCGCAGGCTTTGCGATCGCCTTGATGATTCCCTCGCGGCGTTCACCTTCGTAGGTCTGGGCGAGGATCTTCCTGGCGATTTCGGTCAGACGATATTGGTCCTTCTCGTCTTTCTCGATCAGTCCGTACGCCGTCGCGGCCCAAAGCAGATACTGGTTGTTCGGGTTCGTCGGCGAGAAGCCGAGCGCTTTCGCGATGTCGTCCCAAGTTGCGAGTTTCCCCGCGTACTCGTCCTTGATCGCGCGGGCCACACGCAAGGCGTCTTCCAGCGTTTTGCGCGGGAGGTCCGCGGATGGAATCTGCTGGTGGGGTCTAGCTTTGCCCTTGGGCGCGCGGCCAGCACCCGCCTTGGCCTTGGACCTAGCCCGGCGTTTCGCCGATCCTTTCCCAATCGGTTTCGGTCGGTCAACAGTCGCCGATCCGGTGGATTGGGCGCTCCCGTTACCGCCTTGCTTGCCTTCCGAGTCTGACATGCGGCTCCTTTGCCCGAGGTTGGTCTGGAACCATAGCACAAACTGCGGGGTGAACAAAGACCTAATAGCGATCAGGTGGCGGGGCTGGTCACCCACTCCGCGGCCGGAGGCGGCGGGGTTACTGCGGCACGTGTCGGCCCGGCTTGAGGAGGTTGACCACGACCTTGTCGCTCGGCAGCAGCTTGCCGGCGTTGATGCGCTCGCCGGGGTCGAAGGCGCGCTTCACGCGTTGGAAGAGGGACATCGTCGATGCATCGAAGAGGTAGGGCATGAGGTGGATCTTCTCGACGCCCACGCCATGCTCGCCGGTGAGGGTGCCGCCGATGTCGATGCAGTATTTCAGGATCTCCTCGGAGGCGAGCAGGACGTTCTGCACCTGCGCTTCGTCGCGGTCGTCGTAGCAGAAGATGGGGTGGACGTTGCCGTCGCCGGCGTGGAAGACGTTGGTGATCGTCAGGCCGTAGGCCTTGCCGATCTCGTCGACGCGCTGCAGGACCTTGGCGAGCTGGCTGCGCGGGACGCAGGCATCCTGCGTGCAGTAGCTGGGGCTGATCTTGCCGATGGCGCCGAACGCGCTCTTGCGCGCTTTCCACAGCTTGGCGCGGACGGCGGGGTCGGCGGAGTCCTGCACTTCGGTCGCGTTGTTCCGCCGGCTGATCGCGATGATTTCGTCCCGCTGTGCATCGAGCAGGGGTTCGATGCCGTCGATTTCGGTGAGCACCAGTGCCTGGGTGCTCTTGGGGAAGCCGAAGTGGTAGTTGTCCTCGATGATCTCGACCATCCGCCCGTCGAGCATCTCCATCGCGGAGGGCAGCATCCCTGCGGCGATGACCTCGCTGACGGTGTTGCACGCGTCGGCCGTGGTCGCGAACAGGCCGACGATCGTGCGGAACGAGCGGGCCTTGGGCACGAGGCGCACCCAGAGCTTGGTGATGATGCCGAAGGTGCCCTCATGCCCGCAGATGAGGCCGGGGAGGTCGAACGGCCCGCCCTCGTAGCAGCCGTCCTTGCCGCCCACGTTGAGGACCGTGCCATCGGGCAAGACCATCTCGAAGCCGAGGATGTGGTTGCTGGTGACGAAGTCTTTCAGTGTGTGGATCCCGCCGGCGTTGGTCGAGGCGTTGCCGCCGATCGTGCTGGCGCGCTGGCTGGAGGGATCGGGGGCGAAGTGGTAGGGATTAGGGGGGGTAGGGAGATTTTGGATTTTGGATTGCGGATTTTGGATTGCGCCGGCGGCGCCGTTCATCGGATCGCGCGCCGGTGACGTGGTGGGCTTCACGTCGTGCACATCATCTGCGATGACTTCGACGTTCAGCGGCAGTTGTGCGACGGCGTCGCTCAGGGCGGTGTTCCGCACGCCCGGCTCCACGTGCGCGACGCGGTTCTCCAGGTCGATCTTGAGGATCTTGTTCATCTTCACGACGGAGACGACCACGCCGTTCTGATAGGCGGTGCACCCGCCGGTGAGTCCGGTGCCGGTGCCGCGGGGAACGATCTGGACGTCGAGCCGGTTGAGCAGTTGGACGATGCGGACGACTTCCTCGGTGGTCGTGGGGAAGACGACGGCGCCGGGGTTGGACTTGGCGATCGTGAAGCCGTCGCTCTCGTAGACGAACAGCTCGTTCGCGTCGCTGATGACGCGGTCGCGCGGGAGGATGGCGAGCAGTTCGTCGATCAGCGCGGCCATGGCAGGAGGGGCGGAGGGCGCGGGCATGGGGTAATTGTCATGCGCGGCCGTTTCCTACACAATACGCCCCCATTTTTAAGAAAGGCTCATCATGGCAGAAGAAATTGGCACCGGCGGCGGCAACAGCGGCGCGGAGAATCAGCAGGGCGTGCAGGTGCTCCTCGACGAGCGGGAATTGCGCACGCTCTACACGAACGCCTACCGCATCCACACGTCGGCAGAGGAGGTCATCATCGACCTGGGCTTCAACATGCCCAACCCCAACCCGCAGGGCGGGCAGGCGCAACTGCTGTTCAAGGTGACGGACCGCGCGGTCATGAGCTACACGAACGCGAAGCGCCTGGCGATGTCGCTCAGCCAGCTCGTCAAGCGCTACGAGCAGCAGTTCGGCGAGATCCCGATGCAGCCGGGGCAGCCACGGAAGTAGGCGGCGGAGAGTGGTGGGGTGGTGGAGTGGTCGAGTCGTGGAGTGAGGGCGCTGCGCTGACTCCACCACCCAACCACTCCACTACTCCACCACCTTCTTCGAACAGGTCCAGAACCGGTCCGCGCTGCACCCGCCGCCACCCATCGCGGCGAAGCGCGGCGTGGACGGGGGACAGGTTGCTGATCACGACCGCATCAAAGGGGGCGTAGGGGGGGCGTCGCGCTTCTTCGTTTGTCACGATCGGCACGCCGCGATATCGCCAGCCTCGCCCGCCGAGCGTGTCGTCAGACACGGCTATGACGTTCAGGCCGCACGCCTCGGCCGCCAGCCAGTAGGCGAGCACATTCTTCCCAAGGTCGGCCAGAAGGATGGTCCGCAACCCCATCTCGTCGCGCGCCTGGCGAAGGCGATGCGCGATCGAGTCGATCCGGGCGAACCTCTCGAACGCCTCATCACCGAGCGGGCGACGATCGATTCCCTTGACCGCGCGAATCGCGCCCTCGACGAACCCTTGCCAGTGCGCCATCCGATGCCCGCGCGCCGCGGCCAACATCGCGTAGCGGTTCGTCCAATCGACCGCGAACGGCATCACCCAGCGATCCGGAAAGTACCGGGCGATGAGCGTGAGGTTGTTCCGCACGTCCAGCCGCGTCGTGCGCGTCGATCGGCGCGCGGTGGGAGTCTTCAGGTGCGCGACGTGCAGGTCGTCGAACCGCCGCACGTCCCACCCGGCGGCAAGGAGGCGCAGGGAGAGGTCGTACTCCTCCGCCTGCATGAAGAAGTCTTCCGGCAGCCCGCCGACCTGCGCGAGAGCGCGCTTTCGGAAACCGGTGCCGCAGCCGATGAACACGTTCGGATACGCGCTGCACTCGCGCGACCCGTCCGGCAGCGTGACGTCGAAGATGGCGGCGCCGAGCGACGGATCGGCTTTGAAGTGCTGGATCATCCGCGCGACGGAGCCAGGCAATGGATACGAGTCGTCATCCAGGAAGACGACGTACCGCCCACGGGCGCGCGGCAAGCCCGCGTTCTTCGCGCAGGCGCCACGGTTGACCCTCTCGCGGATCAGGGTGACTTCCGGAAACCCCGACGCGACCGCGTCGGCAGTGCCGTCGGTGCTGGCGTTGTCGACGAGGATCGTTTCGAACGTCTCGGGCGCGAGGCTGCAGTGTTGGAGCTGCCGCAGCGTGCCGAGCAGCACTTCGCGGCGGTTGTGGGCGGCGATGAGGAAGGTGACGTAGATCATCCAGGAATCGTCCTCCCTCTCACCGGTACTCCGGAGAGAGGGCTGGCGTACCGGTGAGAGGGAACCAGGAATCAGATTTTCCCGCGCCGCCGCCTCGCCTTCCGCGACGTCTGTTTTCCCTCCTCGACGTAGCCATGCTCGCGCATGTCCTCCGCGAAGAATTCGAAGTCATGCTTCCCGTCGTCCTTCTGCCACCTCCCGACGACTTCCGGTTTCACCGCGATCTTCACCAGCGGGAGGCCGAGGAAGGCTTCGAGCTTGCGCAGCGTCTGGTCCTGGTTGAGCACGAAGTCCTCGAGCCGCACGGTCGTCCAGCGCCTGGGCTTGGGCGTCTGCCGGACAATCTCCATCTGGTAGTCCCAACTGATCGCACGGCGGAGGCGCAGGTCGTCGGTCTTGTCGTACGGCACGCCGAAGTCGGCGAGATCGTCGGTGAGGTGCTGGCCGAGGATGCAGTCGCGCGGGTCGCGGATCCAGTGGACGTAGTGCAGGTCGGGGAACATCCGCACGATCCACGGGAAGATCAGCGTCGTCTCGGGGAGCTTCCAACCCCTGCGCCGCGCGGGGCTCGTGAGCACGGACGAGAGGTACGACTCGACGAGCTTCGTGAACGCCGGATCGATGGGCATCGTGTGAAGCTTGCTGAAATCCCAGTTCAAGCCGCCCTTGTGGACGACGTGCTTCGCCATGACGCGGCAGGCTTCGTAGAGGTCGGCGGGCGGAAGGAGGTCGCCGGACTTGTTGAGCGTGTCGCCCATGTACACGCCGGACTGGCTGAGCGTGTGCGAGATCGCGCGCGTGCCGGAGTGGCCACGGCCGATGATGGTGACGAAGAGGGACTCATCGGCCGGCTCATGCTGGCCGCGAGATGCGTACTTCGTTCCCGATGCATCTTTCGTGATTGCGCCGTTGCCCCCGGCGGAACCGGGGGCTTTGTCCTTGTCCTTGGCTTGCAGCTTGGCGGCTTGTTTCGGGTCGCCGATGTGAAGCGTCTCGTATGCTTGCTTGCTGGTCTTGAATGCGCCAAGCCCCTTGTGACCGTGCCAGTCACCCGCGCGGAGCATCGGGTTGGTGATGCCTTCCTCCTTCTCACGTTTGGCGATCCACGCGTCCATGCGCTTCGTCAGCATCTTGACGAGGTCCGGATGCGCGTCGGCGACGTTGCGGTCCTCGTGCGGATCCTCGATCAGGTTGTACAGCTCAACCTTCGGCTTGAAGTGGAAATCCGGCTCCAGCGCGATCATCAGTTTCCACTGCGACGTGCGCCAGCCGTGCTTGCGCATCCACGTGCACTCGGTGATGTAAAACTCGCTCTCGAAGCTGGGTACTTCGCCGCGCACGAGCTTCATGAGCGACTGGCCGTCGAACTTGGCGCTCGTGTTGATCCCCGCCAGTTCCATCAACGTCGGGACGAGGTCCTTATGCTGGTTGTAGCCGCCGATTCGCTTTCCGGCGGGGACTTTCTTCGGGTAGCGGATGATCAGCGGGACGTGCAGGGTGACATCGTACATGCCGTGGTGGTCGTACCAGCATTCGTGATCGTCGAGGGTCTCCCCGTGGTCGCCGTTGATGACGACGATGGTGTCGTCGAGGATTCCCAGGCTTTCGAGCTGCGTGAAGATCCGCGCGATGCACGCGTCCATGTACGCGATCGCGCCGTCGTACTGCGCGTTGATGTACTGCGCATCCGTGCAGAGCGGCGGGAACCACGTCGCGAAGTAATCGCGGAACGGCTTGAAGTTCATCACGGGTTCGAGCGACTTGTTGCGCGCGTCGAACTCGTCGCCGTGATAGAACATCCGGTCGAACGGCACGGGCGGCAGGTAGGGCGAGTGCGGGTCCATGTGCCGCAGCATCATGAACCACGGTTTTCCGTCCTTCGCCTCTTTCGCCTCATTCGCCAATCGGTCGATCTCCGGCTGCGCGACATCGTTGAGGTTCTGCGCCTTGGGCGAGCGGCCCGCGTCCCACGAGCCCCATGCGGGGAACTCCAGGTACTTGTCGAATCCGCGCGAGGCCGGGTTCCACTGGAAGCCGACGCACGTCGTGTTGTAGCCGGCGCGCTTGCAGATCTCCGCCAGCGTCTTCACCTTCGGCGTGAGCCCGCCCTGATGGCGCAGCGCCACGACCTCGGTGCCGAAACAGTCGCGGCCCGTCAGCATCGACGAGTAGGCGGGCGTCGTCGGGATGTGCGCGGAGTAGGTCTTTTCGAACAGCGTGCCCTCCGCCGCGAACTTGTCCATGTGCGGCGTCGTGAGGCGTGGGTAGCCGTAACAGCTCATGTGGTCCGCGAGCAGGGAGTCGATGGCGAACAGGAGAATGTTGGGTTTTCTATCAGCTGTGGTGCGACGATTCTTGCGGGCTGCCATGGATGTCCTTCAGTGGCATGGGCGTCTCGCCCATGCTTGGATCTGTCGAGAAACAAGAGCATGGGCGAGACGCCCATGCCACTGAATCTCTACCGAGCGCTGCACGCTTGCAAGCACGCCTGCATATGCCCGCGCGACTCGGCGGCGATCGCGACGCATCGCGCGACGTCGTAGCCCTTCGCGCCGATGATCTCCAGATCGACCGGTCCCGCGTAGCCGCTTTCGTGCAGGACGCGGATGTAACCGAGCAGATCGATGTCGCCGCGCCCGTTCGCCTGCATCTGTGGCGTGCCGGGGTTCTGCTGCCGGCCCTTGCAATCGCGGATGTGGACGTGGCGGATGCGCTTCACGACCGCCCCGATGGCCAGGGCGGGGTTCTCGCCCGCGCGCCAGATGTGGCTCGGGTCCATGTCGAGGCCGAGGTTCGGGTGGTCGAGCGCGGCGAGCACCTTCAGCGTCGTCGGCGTGTTGTAGACGTACTGGCCGACGTGGGCCTTGAAGCAGAGGGTGACGCCGTAGTGCTTGGCGCGGTCGGCGAGTTTGCCCAGGGAGTCAACAACGCCCTGATACGTCGA
Organism: Tepidisphaeraceae bacterium; assembly: GCA_049679725.1. Lineage (GTDB taxonomy): Bacteria > Planctomycetota > Phycisphaerae > Tepidisphaerales > Tepidisphaeraceae > DASYWJ01. The sequence goes on along the minus strand of JBAUGM010000040.1, from coordinate 2,772 downwards.
CTCGTCGTTCGCCTTCCCGCCGGGGCCGACGTTGACGATCGGGATGCCGATTTCGGCGGCGGCCTGGAAGGCGGCCTCCATCTTCGCGGCGTCCTGCGACGGCTGCTCCATCGCCATCACCGGCAGGTTGTACTGTTTGCTCAACGCCTTCACGCGCGGTGCGATCTCGCGCCAACGGTCGAGCACGAGATGCTCGCTCATGCCGTCGATGGCGGAGATCTCGATGCCGTTGTAGCCGCACATCGCGGTGGAGTGAAACGCGACCTCCATGTCGTGGCCGCCGAAGAGAACGGAGTTGACGCCGAGTTTCATCTTGCCAATCCTCTAACGCGAAGATCGCCAAGACCGCAAAGACCGCAAAGAATTCATTTCAACCAGTATTCTCTTTGCGATCTTGGCGTTCTTTGCGCTCTTTGCGTTTAATCCTTCACCGTGACGACTGTACGATGCTCAATCGATTCGATCGCCGCCGCGATCACGCGCTGCGCCGCGAGTCCATCCGCGCCGGAGCCGTCGATCTTGTCGGGGGCAACGCCTTCGGTCACCTGTTCGAGGAACCGGTGGATGCGGTTGCGGAACGTGTCCTCGAAATCGCGGTGGCCGCCGAAGACGGGGTTGGTGTAGACGGTTTTCTCGAGGATCCCGGCGGGGTAGAGGGTCAGCTCGCGCCACATGTCCTCGAGGACGAACCGTCCGCCGGTGCCGGCGACTTCGCAGCGTTCCATGGGGTGCCCGCGCTCGATGTCGTAGGAGCCACAGAGCCCGCCGACGACGCCGTTCTTGAACTTCAGGCTGAAGTGGGCGGTGGACCAGATCTGCCGGCCGGGCGCTTTCGTCGCGAAGCACTGCACGGCTTCGACGTCGCCGCAGAAGTAGCGCATGACGTCGATCGTGTGCGGGTGCAGCGCCTTGAGGTGGTACCACGGCGAGCTCTCGGCGGGGTTCTTGATCCACATGCTCATGTTGCAGAACAACAGGTGGCCGAGGCGACCGTCGCCGACCCACTGCTTTGCGAGGCGAGCGGCTGCGGTGAAGCGGTGGTTGAGGTTGATGCCATAGCAGACGCCTTTCTCACTGGCTTTGGCGACCATCGCTTGCGCGTGGGAAATCTCGTTCGAGATCGGCTTCTCACCGAGGACATGACAGCCTGCCTCGAGCGCTTGCATCGTGGGCTCGTAGTGATCGCTGCCGTACTCGTGCCCGCCCGTCGTGACGCTGACGACATCGGGCTTCAGCTCGGCGAGCATCTTCGGCGCTTCGTAGAACGCCGGCACGCCAAGCCGCGAAGCGGCGGCGTCGGCGCGGTCCTTGCGGATGTCGCATATGCCAACGAGCTGCGCGAGCGCGTTATCCCTGTAGACGCGCGAGTGGAGGTTGCCGATCGGACCCATGCCGATCACACAGACGCGAAGCATTCGTGACTCCAAAGAAAGAGCTGCCCACGAATCTCACGAATCTGCACGAATGAAGACAAGAGTAGCTCCTCTTATTCGTGTCGATTCGTGAGATTCGTGGCTCAATTCTTCAATTCGACGACAGAACCACTCTCCCACGACTCGATCGCCGCCTCGATCACGCGCTGTGCGGCCAGTGCGTCCTCCGCCTTCGCATCGACTCTGTCGTACGACGTTCCGTTCTTCAAGTCATTCACCCACGCCGTGATGCGGCTCTCGAACGTGTCGTTGAAGCTGCGCATGTTGCCGAGGAACTTGTACGACTCGCTGCCTATTGCTTTGCGCGGCTGGAACTCGAGCAACTCGCACGCGTCCGTGATCACGATCCGCGCATCCTGGCCGACGATCTCGCAGCGCTCCAACCCCCACTGATGACCCGGGCCGCCACCGTCGTAGCTGCCCATGAGGTGGCCGATGACCCCGGACTCGAACTGCATGTTCACGTGGGCGTTCGACCAGCCCTGCCGGCCGGCGCCGCGCTTCATGAAGGCGTGGACGCGTTTCACGTCGCCGCAGAAGTAGCGCATCACGTCGATCGAGTGCGGGTGCAGGGCCCGCATGTGGAAGTGGGGGCTGGTTTCGTTCGGGTTGTTGATCCACATGAGCATATTGATCATGTTGATCTCGCCGCAGCGGCTCTGGTCGAGCCATTCCTTCGCCTTGCGCGCCGCGGGGGTGAAACGGTGGTTCAGGTTGACGCCGTAGGGGAGTCGCTTCTCCTTCGCCAGCGCGACCATCTGCTCGGCCTTGGGGAGTTCGTTGGAGATCGGTTTCTCGCCCAGCACGGGGATGCCGGCGCGCAGCAGCTGCATGGTGGGCTCGAAGTGATCCCCGCCGTTCTCCTTGCCGGCGGTGGCAACGCTGACGGCGTCGAGTTTCAAACCCGACTGGAGCAGTTCGTCGACCGAATAGAACGGTTTGGATGCGTACTTCTCCGCCGCCTTGTCGGCGCGGTCTTTCAGGATGTCGCAGACGGCGACGAGCCGCACGTCATCCTTCATTTTCGTGTAGACGCCGGCGTGGGTGTTGCCGATGTTCCCCAGGCCGACGATTCCGATATTGAGCATGGGTGAGCAGTTTCGCCGCCGGCGTCGCCGGGTCAACGGTGCGAGAACCCGAACGGGTGGGCTGCCAACGTTTTCCGGCAACGGCGGTATGAACCGATGGAGCGGGTTGAAGTGGTCGATCCCCGCGACGTCGGCAACCTGCCCGTGCGGGTGCCCCCGGTGAGTTGCACAGCGAGGTGTCTCTCCGCTGTGCCGCCGGTCCACACGGGCAGGCTCCCGCCGCCGCGGGAATGTGGGCGTAAGGCAGGTTC
>JBAUGM010000039.1:0-2446 GCA_049679725.1 Tepidisphaeraceae bacterium | reverse complement strand
GCCCATGGCGTCGGCGAGGCGCGGCGACGTCTTCGCCGCGCGGTCCGCAACCGAGGCGATCAGCCGCGGGTCGATCATTTTCTCTTCGCGATTCGACATTCTTCTCCTTGATTCTCTCGCATTGCGCCGCGGATCGTACGCGCGCTGTACGGGAGCGTCAATCAAACGGAACCGGCTGGAAGCGGTCCGAGAATATCGGTCTTTCCGCTTGCGGCTTCGCGGACGAACGGTTGTTGATCCGCGACGCCGCAAGCGGCGAAACCGCGCGATGATGCGAATCGCCCCACCGTACGAATTTCCCCCGCCCGCGCGCGGCGTCTGAGTCCGCTACGATGCCCAGCGTGACACCCGATCTCCCGCGCCTCTTCGAGCAGGGCATCCTCGTCCGCCCCGCGCACGCGCAGCCGAACGTCGTCCACCTCGTCCGCGCGCTCGCGATGCTCACGGGCGTGAAGGACATCGAACCCGCCGCCGCCACGCGCGGCATCGCGGACGTGATCGGCGCAGCGGAGCACCTCGTCTTCGTCCTGCTCGACGGGCTGGGGATGAACACGCTGTCGAGGCTGCCAAAGGAATCGTTCCTCCGCAGGCAATACCGAATGACGCTCAACGCGACCTGCCCCTCGACCACGGCGTGCGCGCTCACGAGCATCGCGACGGCCGACTACCCCAACCATCACGGCGTCACCGGGTGGTTCACGCACCTCCCCGAGCTCGACATCACCATCATCCCCCTCCCCTTCGTCGAGCGGTTCAACAAGCGACCCCTCACCGAGCGCGGCCTGCGACCCGAGGACGTCTTCCCGCTTCGCGCGATCGAGTCGCGCATGACCCATCAGTCGCTCACGCTGCTTCCCGCGCCGATCACGGACACGAGCTACGCCCGCTACTCGCGCGGTCACACGCGCGGCCTCGGCTACCGCTCCGTCGCCCACGCCGTCGACGAGATCATCGCCCACGTCAACGCGGCCGACGGTCCAACTTACACGCACCTGTACCTGCCCGACGTCGACACCGTCTGCCATCACGTCGGCGTCGACCACCCGGACGTCGTGCGCGTCGTCCTGCGGATCGACGCGGAGCTCGATCGGTTGTCCGCCGCGCTGGGCGATCGCGCCCGAATCGTCGTCAGCGCCGACCACGGGCTGATCGATGTGCTGAAATCCGACCAGGCGTTCCTCACTCACGGCGATCCCCTCCTCGAGACCCTTCGCGTCCCGCCGACGGGCGACGCGCGGATGCCGATCTTTCACGTCAAGCCCGATCAGCACGAGCAGTTCGTCGACCTCTTCGATGAGCGGTTCGGCGACCGCATGATCCTGCTGGCAACGGAAGAGGCGGAACGATTGGAGCTTTTCGGGCCGGGGAAGATCGCGCCGACCGTTCGGCCGCGCTTCGGCGATTTTCTCGCGATCCCGTACCGCCGATCGACGCTCGCGTACGCGGCCGTCGCCGTCCCCGGCGCTGCGCCGGCCGTGCCCTACATCGGGCAGCACGCGGGGCTTAGCCCGGAGGAGATGCGCGTCCCGCTCTGCGTCGCGTGAGCGTGCGCGAAACAACCGCGATTGCGGCATCGCATTTGCAACCAGCGGACTCGGAGGTTCTGTGCTCACCTTCGCCCCCGTCAGCCCCGTCGAGCCCGACCCGACGACGCAGCAGTTCTATCGTGACGCGATGCGCAGGCTGGACGACGCGGGCGTGCCCTACGTCGTCGGCGGCGGGTACGCGATGGCGTACTACACCGGCATCCAGCGGAACACGAAAGATCTCGACCTGTTCCTCAAACCCGCGGACCACAAGCGAGCGCTCGACGTGCTCGCGGCCGCGGGCTACCGCACCGAGTATTTCTACCCCTTCTGGATCGCCAAGGCATTCTCCGGCGAGGCGTTCATCGACATCATCTACAACTCGGGGAACGGGCTCTGTACGGTTGATGACGAGTGGCTCGCGCACTCGGTCCCGTACAACGTGCTGGGCTACACGACTCGCCTCACGCCCGCCGAGGAGCAGCTCTGGAGCAAGGCGTTCGTCCAGGATCGCGACCGATTCGACGGCGGCGACGTCATTCACCTCATCCTGGCTCGCGGTCACGAGCTCGATTGGGATCGACTCCTGCGGCGCTTCCGCGGCCACGAGCGCGTCCTGCTCGCGCACGTGATCCTGTTCGGCTACGCGTACCCGTGCGATCGGGAACAGGTGCCGAAGTCGGTCATGGACCGGTTACAGGAAGCGATGAGAAATGAGAGCCTGCCCGACGAGAGACTCTGTCGTGGGACCAACCTGGCACACGGCGGGAGCTACGGGACCGCGCTACGCGAGTGGGGATATTTCGACGGACGATTGAAGCCGCACGGACCGCTGACACCGGACGAGATCAGTCAGCTTCCCGTGCCGCCGTACTAGGCCAGGAGAGGAGCGCGCGGTACGCGGTCGTTGCGCCGCTTGC
>JBAUGM010000038.1:0-2396 GCA_049679725.1 Tepidisphaeraceae bacterium | reverse complement strand
GACGAAGGCGTATCGATCCGCGAAGCCGCAAGCGGCGGAACCGCGAGAACCTTCATGGTTCGCGCGCACCGCGCAAGCGAAAGGACGACCCGATCGGGTCGTCCTTCAAATCGCGTTCTGAATCGTCGTGTCCGATGCTTACGCCGTCGCGGCGGTCGCTTCGCGGACGTGGACCTTGCGGCCCTGGAACTCGACCTTGCCCTCGATCAGGGAGAAGATCGTGTAATCGCTGCCCAGCCCGACGTTGAAGCCCGGTTGGAACTTCGTGCCGCGCTGGCGGATGATGATCGACCCCGCCTTGACCGCCTGCCCGCCGTAGGCCTTCACGCCCCGGTACTGCGGGTTGCTGTCGCGGCCGTTCTTGGTCGAGCCTTGACCCTTCTTATGTGCCATATGTCACCTTCGATGCTAACTGATTGCCGATTTGCGATTTGCGATTTGCGATTGGAAGGCAAGCCGCAACGATCTTACGTCCGAAAGCGCCGCCGGGATCGACGGGGGCGGGAAAGATACGCAAAAACGGGAGCGGGATCAAGTAGACCCTGCTGCCGTCTTTCAATCGGTTTCAATCGGCAATCGCAAATCGGCAATCGGCAATCCCCTTACCGCATCACCCACTGCTCCGGCCGCGTGTTCACCTCGTCCTGACCCGGGTAGACCTCGTCGCCGCGGACGAAGTAGTTCATCTGGAGGGTCTTGCGGAGGATGACCGGCTGGCCGTCGGCGTCCTTCACGTCCTTGCCCTCGGCGTCCTTCAACCGGGCGGCTTCGCCACTGAGGCCGGTGAGGAAGATCGAGAAGCTGCCCATCTCCGGGTTCGGTTCCTTCCAGATCGCAACGCCGTCCTTCGCCTCGTCTTCGCCGAGGCGGATTTCCCCGCCGATCTGGGTGAAGTGCTCGAGGAACTGGCTCTTCTCGCGGGCCTTGATGTCGGTGAAGACCCTGTACGGCAAGCTGCGGTCGCTGCGGATGACGTCGCCGTTCTCCGTGAGCATTTCGAACACGGGGAGAAACGTGCGCTCCTGATCGGTGTTGTTGGTGACCGTGTAGGTCATGTACCAGTAGGCCTGCGGCGCGCCGGCGCCGGTGTCGACGACGATGCGCTTCGGGGCCGAGTGCTTGAACTTCAGCTCCCAGGTGACCGGGTACGGGCTGGGTTTCGGATAGCTGCCCGCCCCACTGGCGGCATCGTCGGCGGCGATCGCCGGCGAGGTCAGGAGCAGGCCGAGGACGAGCATGAGGGAGGGGTAACGCATGGTGTGAATCTCCGCGGCGTGAGGGCACCGGCTATCGGGTACTGGTGTCGCGATCGCGTTGCCCTCGCGAGTGAACCTGTTATTCTTTCGACGCGTGCGGTCGCTGTCAAATTCTCCCGCCCATCGCGACGCCCAGGGGGGCGGCGATCCGGTGGTCTACCGAACCGTCGCCCACGGCGAGGTCGACGACGCCCTGCGACTGATCCTCGCCACCGACGGCAAACGCGCCAGCGACGAGCAGGTCCTCGATTTCCTCAGCTTCGCGATGCACCGCGGCATCGACCTGAACCAGATCCGCGTCGCCGAGGAAGCCGGCCGGCTTGTGTGGGCGGTGCTTCCGGTGCTCAGTCCGGGCCGGACGATGCTGCTGCTCTCGCCGCCGCGCGTGTCGCGACGCTTATCGGACGCGGCGGCGCCGCTCCTGGTCGAGAAGGTCGTCGGGCACTTCGCCTCGCGCGGCATCGACCTCGCGCAGGTGCTCATCGACCCGCGCGACGAGTCCGCCATCAACCTTTACCAGTCGTGCGCGTTCGAGCGTCTCGCCGAGCTGATCTACCTGCACCGCGCCGTCCGCGCATCCGAGCGGCCCCTCCTGCCCGCAGGGCTCCACTGGAAGCACTACACGCCGCAGACGCACGAGCGTTTCGGCCGCGCGATCACCGCAAGCTATGCCGGCAGCCTGGATTGCCCCGCGCTCAACGGGCGGCGCGGGATCGAGGACGTGATCGCCGGCCACAAAGCCGCGGGCGAGTTCGACCCGCGGCTGTGGCACCTGCTGTGCGCCGAAGGCGAAGCCGACCCGCTCGGCGTGCTGCTGCTGTCGCGTTCGGCGCGGTCGGATGCGCTGGAGCTGGTCTACCTCGGCATCACACCGGCCGCGCGCGGGCAGGGGCTGGGCGAGTTGATGGTGCAACAGGCGCTGGCGGTCGCCGGCGCATCGGGGTGCGGGTTGCTCTCGCTCGCGGTCGATGCGCGGAACACACCCGCGCTCAAGCTCTATTACCGCAACGGGATGTCGCGCGTGTGCACGCGGATGGCGCTGCTGCGTGACCTGCGCGACGCGCCGGTCGCGCGCGCGACCGCATGACCGCCAACGGGAGCCCTGCGGCTCCGCCGCGGGTTCTTCCTCCCGATCCAAGG
>JBAUGM010000037.1:0-2485 GCA_049679725.1 Tepidisphaeraceae bacterium | reverse complement strand
CGGAAGCTGTAATCGGGCGCGGTCGTCGCGGCAGGATGCGTTGTCGCGATGTCAAGCCCACGGCTGCGCCGGACTTCGTCGGCCATCGCCGGCGACACCGGCTGCTGCTCATACACGGCTGCGCGCTGCACGGTCGTCTGCTTCGAGAGCGTGGTGCTCAGCTCCGCCGCCTGCTGCTTGGTCATGCTGCGCGCGATGATGAGCCCCCGCCGCGCCGGCGCCCGCTGCTGACCCAGCGCAAGCTGACCCTGCTGGACTTGCTCCTGGAGCTGCGGCTGCGCTTGCTGCTGCTTCGTCGCATCGAGCAGGGCAATATCAGGCTGCGCGACGTTAGACATGATGGTCGGCGACTCACCGCCGATCCGTGCCCCGGCGTCGGCGGTGCCCGATTGCGCCGTCGACTTCGACGGCGCGGGCGACGCCGGCACTTCCTGCTGAACACCCGCCTGCGCCTGTTGCTTCCGTGCGTTCTCCGCGGCGGCGATCTCGTTCGCGGGCGCGGCTGCGGGTGCGCCGGAGCCGCCGCCCGCGCCGCCCTTGGCCTCCATCTTTTCCTTGGCCTGCTCGGGCGCCTGAACCTGCGCGCCGGTTTTCATGCGCAGGTCCACGCGCTGCTGTCGCGCCAGGTTGGCGTCCTGTGGCTGCACATCGATCGGCTCGGGCATGGGGTGGCCGATCGCGTCCCACGTGATCTTGTTGTCGGCGAGATAGCTGGTGACCTGGCTCTGCGCCGCCGCGGGGTCGGCGGTGGAGACGACGACGAACATCGCGTTTTCCTTGAGCCCGCCGGGCGCGTCCTTCAACTGCCGCGCGATGTCCGCGTTCTGCAGCCGATCCTGCGCCGCCAGGAGATCTCCCATCGCGATGGCGCTCTCGCCCACCCCGGCGTTGGGCGCGAAGGGTTCGAACTTCTTCATCGATTTCGCAGGCGCGCCCGCGAACTCACCGCCAGCCGCAGCGGCCCTGGACGCCAGGTCGCGATCCGCGCCCTCGGCCGGGGCAGCTTTGCCGAGCAGCGGCTCCCGCGCGCGCTCGGCGGGCGTCAACGTCGAGTCCGCGGCGGCGAGCTTGTCGACCGATTCGCGTTCGAAGCGCGAGCCTTCGGAAACCGTCGCGGGTTGCGACGTGACCACGGCGTAGTTCCCGTTCCCGCCGCCGTTGCGCGGCAGGACGAAGTAGATGACCACCCCCAGCCCCACCGTCAGCAGCACCATCGCCGCCATCGCCGCGAACTGCGGCCAGCGGTGGATCTTCATCGCCTCGGTTTCCGCGGCGTCGGCATCACCCAGCAGCACCGAGCGTTCCATGTGCCCCTGCAGCGCCTCGAGGATCTCCTCCGGCGCATCTTCGCGCGGCAGCCCGCGCAGCAGGTCACGCTGCTTCGAAAGCTGCTCGATCAGCGTCCGATGCTGCGGGTTGCTCGCCAGGTGCTTCTCGATCTCCGCGCGACCCTGGGCGTCCAGGTCGCCGTCGATGTAAGCACACAGCTTGGCCTCGATGTTCTCGGTGTTCGCCATGACGTTCCGAAGAAGCCAGGAGCCAGAAGCCAGGAGCCAGAAGAAAGAAGCGGTCATCCGTCTTCCCATTCTGGCTACTGGCTTCTGGCTACTGGCTTCTCATCTCATGTACTCCTTCAACTCATCCCGCAGCGCCAACCTGGCGCGAAACAGTCTGCTCTTGAGCGTTCCCAGCGGCAGGCCGAGGACGTCGGCCATCTGCTGGTAGTCGAACCCTTCGATGTCGCGCATCACCAGGACGGCGCGGTATTCCGCATCGAGCCGGCCGAGCGCGGCGACGACCTGCTCGTTGCGCTCGCGGTGCTCCGCCTGTTCCGCGGGGCCCGCATCCTGATCGCGCGACCGGACGCGCTCGATCAAGCCGGCCGCCTGGTCGTCGTCGTAGCCCGGCCGACCGTTGCCGCGCGACGGCGCGTCCAGCGAGAACGTCCGCCGCCGGCTCACCTTGCGGAGCCGGCTGATCGACAGGTTCACCGCGATGCGAAAGAGCCAGGTGTACGGCTGGCTCTCGCCGCGGAAGCCGTCGATCTTCGACAGCCCGCGGACGAGGGTTTCCTGCGTCAGCTCGCGCGCCTCCTCGCGGTCGCCGATCATGCGGACGATCGCGTTGAAGAGGCGGTGCTGGTAGCGGATCGCGATCTGCCCGTACGCGCCGCGGTCGCCCGCCTGCGCTTTGCGGAACAGGTCATCGTCGGTCGTCCGCGACTCGGGGCCGCCCGCGCCCGCGTCCCCTGACCGGGGCGGAAGGTCGGCCTCGTACTGTGCTCCGCTCAAACTTGACATTGGGTCAGACGCGGCAGGATGCCGGAAGTTCCCGGCAAAACGCCGCAATCCTCCTGATCGCGGCAGAGCCCCAGATGATGCACGCGACGCAGGATCGCGTCAATGTTATCAGACGCGGCGCTGCGCGAAGTTCCAAGAAACCAAGATCCAAGGTCCAAACAAACCACAAGGGCCAAAACGACAGG
>JBAUGM010000036.1:0-6457 GCA_049679725.1 Tepidisphaeraceae bacterium | reverse complement strand
GGCATGAAGTATCTACTGAGTGCCGCGCGCGACTCGGGCGCGGCATGCGTGCAACTCCTGTTGTCCCGACCGATAACGCGCAACCGCCGACCGATCCCTTGAAGGGCGACGCGCCCCGCCTCGACCGCGGGCCGTGAGGAGCGCTAGTGAGATGAGCATGGTGACCGTACACGTGTGGGACGCGACCGGGAACAAGCGCCAACACATCGAGATGCCCGACGACGTCCCGGTCAACCGCATCCTCGCGGTGCTGCTGGAGAAGATGAACTTCCCGCAGTACGCGCCCGATGGGCAGTTGCTCAGCTACAAGTTCCACCACCGCGCCTCGGGCAAGCAGTTGCTCGACCAGCAGTGCCTGAAAGACGTCGGCGTGCGCGAGGGGGACGTGCTGCGCCTGCAACCGGAGATCACCGCGGGGTAGCCACCGCCCACGCGCGCCGATGCGCGAATGGTCGTCCCGATTCGTGGCTTGGGCGTCTCGCCCGAGCTTTGTGGCCGAGCCGCTCCGCGGAAGTGCTCGGGCGAGACGCCCAAGCCACAAACCTCCTGAGTACGCTTCCAGGATGACAGGCGCAGAGGCGAGAGAACTTCGATGAAACCGCTCGACGGGCAAGTCATGCAGATCACCCCGGAAGACGGGCGTCCCGCGGAAGCGGACGATCGCTTCGACCGCTTCCGCCTCATCGGCTGGTGGGACCAGCGCAAGCTCGCGGCCGCAAAGGTGCTCGTCGTCGGCGCCGGCGCGCTGGGCAACGAGATCATCAAGAACCTCGCCCTGCTCGGCGTCGGGAACATCCTGATCGCCGACAAGGACCGCATCGAGCACTCGAACCTGTCGCGCTCCGTCCTCTACCGCGCCGCCGACGCGGGCCTGCCAAAGGCACAAGTCGCGGCCCGGGCGGCGAAGGACATCTACCCCGACCTCAACGTCCACTTCTTCGACGGCGACGTCGTCCACGATCTGGGCATGGGCGTCTTCCGCTGGGCCGACGTGATCATCGGCGGACTCGACAACCGTGAAGCGCGGCTCGCGATCAACCGCAACTGCTGGAAGGTAAACCGCCCCTGGATCGACGGCGCGATCGAGCAGATCGACGGCACGGCGCGCGTCTTCATCCCCGGCGACCACGATGCGCCGTGCTACGAGTGCACGATGTCCGAGCAGGACTGGAAACTGCTCCAGATGCGCCGAAGCTGTAACCTCCTGACCCGCGCCGAGATGGAGCGCGGCGGCGGCAAGACGCCGACCACGCCCACGATCAGCTCCGTCATCGCCGGCGTGCAGTGCCAGGAAGCCATCAAGCTGATCCACGGCCTCGAGACGATCGGCGGGCGCGGGTGGGTCTTCTCCGGTCTCGCCACCGACGCCTACCAGACCACGTTCCAGCGCAAGGCCGACTGCTATAGCCATGACACCCTCGACGAAGTGATCGAGCTGGACGAAGGAGCTGCGACGCTCACGCCGCGCGACCTCCTGCGCAAGGCGCGCAGCCTGCTCGGACCCGCGGCGCGCGTGGAGCTGAGCCGCGACGTCCTCGAGAAACTCGCCTGCCCCGCGTGCGGCGAGGAAGAGTTGCTGTTCGTCTCGCTCGGCAAGGTCCACGCCGACAAGGCGCTGTGCCCCCGTTGCACGGGTAGCGTGCGGCGCGACGTCACGACGTTCGACACAATTCGCGGCAACGAGGCATTCCTCGACCGCACGCTCGCTGACATCGGCGTCCCGCCGTTTGACATCATCATCGTGCGGGGGAAGACAACGGACGGCGAGCGGGCGATCGGGCTCGAACTGTCGGCCGACGCGCCTGCGGTCCTCGGGTCGCTCGTGCAAGAGGAAGGACTCCAATGGGATTGAACGACCAACTGCTCGCCACGGACCCCGGGGCCGCCGATCTCGACGCCGCGCGCGTCGACGCGGCGGAGTTCCCCGCGCGCAACGCGCCCGTCGCCTCCGGCACGCGCGAGCGGAAGTTCCAGGCCGTCTTCCGCCGGGTGACGCTCGAACAGATCCACCGTCACGGCAAGGAAACGACGGAGGTCGAGATCTGCGGCGTCCTCGTCGGCAACGTCTATCGCGACGCGAGCGGGCCGTGGCTCTACATCGAGTCCAGCATCCGCGGCGACGCCGCGGAAGGTCACGCGGCGCAGGTCACGTTCAAGGCACAGACGTGGGAGCACATCCAGCGCGAGATGGACACGAAGCACCCCGACCAGCGCATCGTCGGGTGGTACCACACGCACCCCGGCTTCGGCATCTTCCTCTCCGGGATGGACCTGTTCATCCAGGACAACTTCTTCAACCTCCCGTGGCAGGTCGCGTTCGTCTACGACCCGATCGGCGGCGACGAAGGGTCGTTCATGTGGCGCGGCGGGAAGAGCGAGCGCGAGCCGTTCCTCGTCGACGAGACCGTCTCGATCGAGGACTCCTGGGCACTCGCGCAACGCGACGATCAAGCTGCGAAGGCCAAACCCGCGCCCGTGGCGACGAATGACGCCGGCGCGATCGACCGGCTCGATGCGTGGCTTCATGCGATCAATCCCGCTCACCCGTGGGTCGTCGCGGCGCTCGTGCTGGTCATCACGTTGGTCCTCGCGGGCCTGGGCTTCGCGATGTTCAGCACCTGGCGGTAACTCCGTATGCAGACGAGCAAGCTGACCATCACGCTCGACGAAGTGAACAGCCCCCGCGTGGAGGCCAAGCTCAAGGAGCGCGAGCTGATCACGCGCACGCAGGACCACTACCAGCAGGCGCAGCTCCCCACCGCCACCGCGCGCCCGCCGCGCTTCGCGTTCCTGTACAACACCGTCGTCTATATGGGTCTCTTCGGCCTGCTCGGCGGGCTGCTCGGTTGGACGTTCGGCGAAGTCATGCACTTCCGCCCGAACCCGCGCATGGAAGCGCGCGAGCTGCTCGACGCGCGCCGCCAACTGGACGCCGCCGTGACGGCCGAGCAACTGACGGCGGCCGAAGCGGCGCTGGCGGCGAAAGAGATCGACCGCACCGGACGCGACAACCCGTACTATGCGATCCAGACCGACGCGACGTTCTCGGAAGACCAGAAGCGCGGCCGATGGCGCGCGCTGGCGACCAAGGACGACTGGACCGACTTCCTTGCGAACGTGCTGTTCTACAGCGTCTGCGGCATGACGATCGCGATCTGTCTCGGCATCGCCGAGTCGGTCGTCGACCGCAACTGGCAGGCGGCGATCACCAACGGCTCCGTCGCGGCCGTCGTCGGGCTCGTGGGCGGGATCGTCGTGTCGCTGTTCGTCGATCGCCTCTACGACGCGATCGTCGGCGGGCCCGACACCGACGCGGCGATGGGCCGGCGAATCGTGGCGCGCATGGTCAGTTGGGGCGTCCTCGGCCTGTTTCTCGCCGCGGCGCCGGGCGTCGTCCTGCGCAACGTGAAGAAGCTCTGGATCGGCGCGACCGGTGGACTCCTCGGCGGCGTGATCGGCGGGATCCTCTTCGAGCCGCTCGCCCGCGCAACCGGTGACGCGCACGTGAGCCGTTTGATCGCGATCGTCGTGATCGGCGTCGTCGCGGGTGTCGCGGCGGGGCTCATCGAGAACGCGGCGAAGACGGGGTGGTTCAAGGTCGTCGCCGGCGTCATCGCGGGCAAGCAGTTCGTGCTCTACCGCAATCCCACGTACATCGGCTCCTCCCCGCAGTGTCACATCTACCTGTTCAAGGACCCCCAGGTCGGCCGGCGTCACGCAGCGGTGCACCTCGTGCCGGGAGGGTACGAGATCGAGGACCTGCCGCTGGGCGCGAAGACGATCGTGAACGATCGGCCCGTCACCCGCGCGCGCCTCCGCAACGGCGACCGCGTGCAGATCGGCTCGACGTCGTTTAACTTCATGGAGAAGGTAAAGCGGTAGGCGTCGGATCTCAGCTTCAGGATCCCAAGCGGCGCGTGATCTCGTGGTCAACGATTCAGATGGCGCGAGGGATGGAAATCCGAACGGGACGTAAGAGGGTCCGTTTATGATTTGCCTCGCGGGGTTCGTTGCCCGTTTGGGATGCGGCGTTTGAGAGCGGGTCGTTTTGGGTTCAGTCATGGCAAGCCTGGTCGTCGAACATTTCGAAGCCGCCGAGGGTGGCGCGTCGCTCGACGGCACGCTCACCGTCGGGCGCGGCACGGACAATGACGTCGTGCTCGAACACCCCACCGTCTCGCGCCACCACGCGATCATCGAGCGCGTCGCGAGCGAGTACTTCATCAACGACCTCGGCAGCCGCAACGCGACGCGCGTGAACGGCCGAACCGTCCGCGAGCGCCGGCCGCTCGCCAGCGGCGACAAGATCCGCTTCGGGCAGGTGCGCGTGATGTTCATCATCAGCAGCGACGCCGCCCGCACCGCCTCGCTCGACCGCAGCCAGAGCCCGTCGATGGAGCCGGGCATCCTCTTCAACTGTCCCTGCGGCACGCGCCTCTGGGCGAAGGCCGAGGCCGCGACCGGGATGGTCACCTGCGGCAAGTGCAACGCACAAGTCGTCGTGCCCAGCGAGTCGACGAAGGCGGACTCGGGCGAGACCGTCTCCGGCATGTCGGTCGTCTCCCGCGCCGAACCCGAACAGCTTGCGGCCCCCGTGCACACCGGCACGTGCAGCATCTGCCAGTGGCCGACGACGACGGAAGACCACGTGACCGACTGCCCCGACTGCGGCCTCACGTTCCACGCCGAGTGCTGGCGGGAGAACTGCGGGTGCTCGGCATACGGGTGCGCGCAGGTCAACGCGCTGCCGCCGAAGGTGCAACGGCCCGAATCGCCCCTGTCGATCGCGGCGAGCGCCGATTCCGAAGCGGACGCCGAAGCGCCCCTCGAGGCGCCCGCGACGTCATCGCTCGAGGAGCCGGCGACGGCTTCCGGCCTGCCCGTCGCGCACGCGGCGCTGGCGACCAGCGTGGTCGGGGGGTTGATCGGGCTGCTCGGGTTCGGCGCGTTGTCGCTGGTTTCGCTCATCGTGTGTCTCACACTGCTCGCGAAGCGGCGGGGAAGCCGCAAGCTCCTGCTTCTCGCCGCGGCGCTGTCGCTGGTCGGGATGGCCGGCGGCGGGGTCGTGTCGGCGATGTGGTGGTTGTCATGGTCGCCGGGGGTGTTGCGGTGATCACGTTTGCGTGCGGGAAGTGCGGGAAGTCGTTCTCCGTCCCGACGACGTTCGCGGGACGCGCGGCGCACTGCAAGAAGTGCGGCACGGCGCTTCTCGTCCCGCATCCGCCGGATCGCCTCACGCCCGCGCCGCCCGCGGGGATGGTGCCGATGCGCACGCGGCGGCTGCTCGCGGATGCCGAGCAGATGAAGTCGACGTTCCGCGACTTCGAGCCGATCCAGATCGTCTCGTCCGACGGCGATCCGCCCGATCTCTACCGCATCGCGTACCACGTGAAGAGCCTCGAGCCCGGCCGCGACGGCCGGCCGGCGCCGCGCGGGCAGCACACGGTCGAGATCCAGCTCACGCGCGACTACCCGCGCGTCGCGCCAAAGTGCAAGCTCCTCACGCCGATCTTCCACCCCAACATCGACCCGACGACGATCTGCATCGGCGATCATTGGACCGCCGGCGAGCGGCTGGCGGACCTGGTCATCCGCATCGGCGAGATGCTCGCGTATCAGGCGTACAACATTAAGAGCCCGCTCGATGGCGAAGCCGCGATGTGGGCCGACCTGCACGCGGACAAGCTGCCGACCGACCGCCGCAACCTGCATCCGCCGGCGCGGGAGTGACGGGTCTGATACGAATCAGGCTTAAAATCGCGCGCTCCGTCATCCTGAGGTACCCCGAAGGATCTAGCTACGAACGTGAGGGCCTCACCGATTTTGGCTAGATCCTTCGGAGTACCTCAGGATGACAGCATCGGATGCGCGCACGATTCAAGCCTGATCCGTTATTACCCCCTCTACCGGGTGCTCCGGGCGAGGCGACCAGATCAGAAATACTGCACGCTGATGGTCATCGTCGTCCCCTCCACGCGCAGGTCGAATGTCGCCTCGCTGAACTTCGCGGCGCGGAAGCGCGGCTTGGGATTGTTCGTGACGCCGTAGCCTTCCTTCGGGATGCCGCCCAGGCCCTTCTCCATGTCGCCGCTCTTGTTCTCGTCGTGCAGCACGCTCGCGCCGTACACGCCGGGCGGCAAGGTGGCGGTGAACACGATCGGACGCGCAGCGCCCTTCACGTCGCGCACTTCCCAGTAGACGGATGTGCCGCTCTCGTTGGGAAACCCGTCCGCCGACTTGAAGACGCCGAAGATGAGCTGGCCCTTCGCGTTTCGAAGGTCCTTGATCTCGATCGTGAGCGTGGCGGCAGGCTGGGACGCGGGCGGCGTCGTGGGGTTCGACGCGGTCGGCGCATCAGCGGCGCCGAGCAGCATTGCGATGATGATGACCAGAAAGTGATCGCGCATCGTCATGCCTCCTCTGTTCACACCGCAGGCTCCCGCCAGCGGCTAAAAGC
>JBAUGM010000035.1:0-10424 GCA_049679725.1 Tepidisphaeraceae bacterium | reverse complement strand
CCGATGACCATCAGCCGCGCCGGCGAGCGACGCCGCGCCAGGCCGCTGATCAGGTCGAGCGTCGAGTAGTCGGCCCAGTGCAGGTCTTCGAGGATCAGGACGAGCGTGCCCGCGCCTTCGGGGAAGGACTCGAACGCGTCGATCATGTCGCGGAGGATGCGCGCTGAGGACGCAGTGGGCCTGGCGCGTTTGTCATTGTCATCGTCGTCGCCTCCGGCGTCCTTCGCTGGGGAGGTTGTCGATGTTGCCGGCGTAGCCTGGCGCGCGAGCAGGGCCGACACCTGCCCTGGCCGGCGCTCGATCGGGATCCGCCCGATCGCTTCCCAGACGGGAAGGTACGGCTCACCCGGCCCGAAGCGCTCGAAGCAGTTGCCGACGGCGACGATCGCGGGCCCGCCTGTTTCGGTCGACGACTGCAACTCGTGGACGAACGCTTCGACGAGCGCCGTTTTGCCCGTGCCGATCTCGCCGGTGATGAAGAGGGTCTGCCGTTGCCCGGCCGCGGCGCAGGCGAGGCGGTGGCCGAGTTCCGCCAGTTCGGTCTCGCGCCCGACGACGGGGTGAGGGTGGGGGTGCGGCGGTCGGGCGGATTGGGCGGCGCCGGGCAGCGGCGCTGACGGCGGCGGGGAAGCCTTCGTCGCGTCGGCGCCGGCGGGGGAGACGACTTCCGCGATGAACCGATACCCGCGGCGATGGACCGTCTGGATGTACTTCGGGTCGTCGGCGAAGTCCCCCAGCGCCCGGCGGACCTCCCGGATGCACACCTTGACGGATGCGTCGCCCACGATCACGTCCGGCCACACGCCGGCGAGCAACTCCTGCTTGCCCACCAGCTCGCCGGGTCGACGGGCCAGGTGGTGCAACACGTCCATCGCCTTGGGCGTGAGCGGCACGGGCCGGCCGTCGCGCAGGAGGCGGGCCTGGCGCCGGCACAGGCGGTAGGGACCGAAGCAGATCTCGACGTCTTCCGTATTCAAAGGTTGCCCAACGACCCGCAGGCGTGCAACGTAAGTCTAGGCCGGACCTAAGCGTACCCGCGCTTACCGCGATCTTACCACACTTTCACCGCAACGTTATGACTCGCCCCGTGAGCTTCCTTACCTTCGGCCGCAACGAAGCAGCCCAAGTACCGCGATTGCGACGTAGTGGTGCGCGGCGACCTGGGCAGAAGTTTGGCGGAGGATGACGGATGTTCAGGATGCAAACGGATTACGCCCTGCGGACGCTGATCTTCCTGGCCCACAAGGGGGAGCAGGCATCGGTGCAGCAGATCGCGACGGCCTACGGCATCTCGCGGGACCACCTGTTCAAGGTCGTGCAGCAACTCGTTCGGCTGGGCTACGTCGCCTCGCGCCCCGGACGGGGCGGCGGCATTCGACTGGCGAAGGATGCGGACGCCATCAACTGCGGCGTGGTCGTGGCCGACCTCGAAGGCCGCAACGGGCTGCTGCCGTGCGTGAAGGACGCGAACTACTGCGTGCTCCAGCCCGGCTGCGCGCTCCGCAGCGCCCTGATGCGGGCCGAGGATGCGATGTACGGCGTGCTCGAGCGGCTGACCGTCGCGGACCTGATCCGCGACAATGAGCGCAACGGCGCGGGCGGCATCTACAACCTGACGATCCGCGGGGCGGCGCCGGTCGACTTACCCGGCGTGACGGCGCAGGAACCCGATGTCGCCTCATCGTCCGGGCGCGAACTGGCGCTTCAGCGCTGACGCACGGCGCGCGGCGAGCCTTATCCGTTCCTCCATATCAAGACCGTTTCACCGCCAAGGTCGCCAGGGACGCCAAGAAAGGGAAAGGGGACATTTCCGGGGCACCGACTAGTCTAATACACTTCCGTCACGAACTTCCTTCCCCGCAGCGAGCGCACGTCGTCATACGCGCCGTTCATCGAGCGATTCGGCAGTTTGATCTTCTCACGCGGCACCTTCTTGTAAGGGATCAGCTTCAGGATATGAGCGATGCAGTTCAGGCGGGCGCGCTGCTTGTCATCGGAGCGCAGGATGTGCCACGGGGCGCGTTTGGTGTCCGTCGCTTTGAGCATCATGTCGCGCGCCCGCGAATACTCGAACCAGCGGCTGCGCGACGGGAGGTCCATGGGGCTGAGCTTCCATTGCCGCAGCGGGTCCTTGATGCGCGCTTCGAAGCGGCGCTTCTGCTCCTTGTCGCTGGATTCGAGCCAGATCTTGATGAGCTGGACGCCGCCGTCGAGGATGTAATTCTCAAACTGCGGGCAGACCTTGAGGAAGCGCTGGTGCTGCTGCTTCGTGCAGAATCCCATGACGTATTCCACGCCGGCGCGGTTGTACCAGCTTCGATCGAAGATCACGATCTCGCCCGCCGCCGGGAAGTGCTGGACGTAGCGTTGCACGTACATCTGGGATTTCTCGCGGTCCGAAGGGGCGGGCAGCGCCTTGACCTGGAAGACGCGCGGGCTGACGCGCTCGGTGAGCGCGCGGATGGTCCCGCCCTTGCCCGCGGCGTCGCGCCCTTCGAAAACGATGATCACGCGCAGGCGCTTGTACTTCACCCATTCCTGGAGCATGCAGAGCCTTTCTTGAAGCTTGCGCAGCTCCTTCTCGTATCGTTTGCCCTTGAGCTGGCGATCGCCGTTCTTTGGTTTCTGTTTGGCCATGTTGCTGTGGACCTCCAACTTGGCATCGGGAGATGACCCCGGGCCGGCCTTCCAACTGCGCGCAAACGCCTAGGGAGCAGCGGATCGCGCCGCGGCTACCTTGCTGGCGGTGTTCGTTGTCGGCGATGGCGCAGTCGTCGCCGGCGGCGTCGTCGGCGACGCCTCGAAACTGCCGCCCAGAGCCAGGTGCAAATTGATCCGCTGGGCGAGTTGCTCGCTTTGGACGCGCAGCAAAGCCAGCTGCGCGGAATTCACGTTCACCTGTTGCTGCTGAACGGCGCGGAGGTCGCCGCTGCCGACGCGGTAATTGGTGCGCGCCAGTTCCAGCACCCGCTCGTGGTCGGTCAAGACCTGCCGCAGCATGGTTTCCCGCTCAGCCAGCGTCTGACCTGCGGCGAGCGCACTTTCCACGTCGCCCAGGGCGCGCAACGCGATGCGGGCATACTGTGCGATGGCTTCCTTCTGTTCCAGCGTGCGGATCTCGACCTGGGTCTTCAACGCGCCGCCGTCGTAAATCGGCGCGATCAACTTCGCGCCGATGCCTCCCGTGGGGTTCTCGAAGTCGTCCTTCAATTGCAGGATATCGCTCTCAATGGCGGCGACATTGGCGTTGAGGATGACCCGCGGCAGCCGCGCGGCTTTCGCTTCGCCGACGCGATTGAAGGCGGCGGCGACTCGGCGCTCGGCGGCGATCATGTCCGGCCGGCGCTCGAGCATCTCGATGGGCAGGCCGGCGGGAATCGACCCGGGCAGCTTGACGAGGTCGCGGCGGGCGGCGAGTTCAGCGGACGGATAGCGGCCAACGAGCAATTCGAGCGCCCGCAGCGCTTGGTCGTGCGCGAGCTGGACTTGCTTTGTTGCGTCCTGGAAGGCGCCGAGATTGGCCCTGGCGAGCGCCACGTCTTCCTCGCGTCCTGAGCCGATCTCGTGGCGCTTCTGCGCGAGCGTCACGAGTTCCTGCGCCGACTTGACCATCTCCTGGGCAGTCTGGAATTGCAGAGAGGTTTCGCTGGCGGTGAACCAGCTTTTCGCGATCGTGGCCGCGAGGGATTGCCGGCCGAACTCGAAATCAGCCTGCGCCGAGGCATACGTGGATTGCGCCGCGTTGCGTCCGTAGCGCATTCGAGCCCACAGGTCCGGCTCCCAGGAAACCCCCAGCGAGATGCCTTGCAGCGCGGAGGAGATATCCCCGCCGCCCATGTTGAGGCCGCCGGTGCCGATCAGGTTTACGCCCGGCCGCATGCCGGCCCTGGCCAGTTCGACGTATTGCGCCGCGATCTCCACTCGCGTCGCGGTGATGCGCAGGTCGGGGTTGTTGGTCATCGCTTCGGCGACCAGCGCGTTGAGCTGGGCGTCGTCGAACGAAGCGAGCCAGTTGTCGGCGATGGGGCCAGAGGGGGCGCCGAAAGGATGGGTGGCAGAACCAGGGGGCGCGGCTTTCCACGGCCTGGTCAGGTCCACGTTCGCGAGCGTACCGGATTGCTGCTGGATCTGGGCGCGCGTGGGCGGCTTCCTGGTGGCGCAGCCGGCCGATAGCGCCGCAGCGAGCAGTGTGGCGAAGATGGCACTTCGTGAATGCATGTCCGCCTAGTGCAGTTTCAGAATCAGCCAATCGAGTTTGGAGCCCACGCGGATCATGACCTTGCGCAGGATGTGAATCATGTGCCCGCTGTCGGTGTAAATGGCGCCACCGCCTTGCGCGCCCGAGGCGAGGAACAGATCCTTGTCTTTCTCATCCACGAGCAACCGGACCGCGAGCGAGTTCGGCGGGATGGGGGCCACACCCGCGGAGGTGCTGGCCCCGCCGATGGGCAACTGCCCCTGCGCCGTGGCCCACATGATCGAATCCACCTTGCACTTGATGATGCGGCCCGGATACGTCTTGAGGGCGATCTCCGCCTCCTGTTCCGGCTTGACCTTGCGGACTTCGTTCTGCTTATAGATCGCCAGAATCCATTGCTCATCCTCGACGAACGTCATCACCGGTTGGGTCACCATGATGCTCGCCACCGCGCCGGGACGCAGGGCCAGCGACACCACCGTGCCGTTGGCCGGCGCGTAGTAAACGGTCTGCTCCAGGCTCCATTTCGCGTCGGCCAATTGCGCCTTGGTCAGTTCGATCTGCGCCTTGGACATGCCCAGTTGGGATTCGGCCACGAGAACCTGCGCCTCGGCGATCACCACTTGCGACTTCGCCACCGCCAGCTGCGACCTGGCGCCGGCGATCGACGAAAGCTCCCCGTTGACCAGCGCTGAGAGTTTCTGCTTGATCTCCGATTCAGAAGCGATTGCTGACGCCAACTCGCCCTGCACTTGCAGCACGTCGCTCTCGGCCTGATCCAGGGCGAAGCGATCGCCCGCCCCGCTGGCTGCCAGTTCGCGGTTTTGTGCGAGGCGCTTCCTGGCCAATTCAAGCCTGGCCTGGGTCGACGCGACCTTTCCGGCCATTCCCGCCAGGCTTTCATTCAATTCCCGAGCACCCGCTTCGGCGGTCACCAGAGCGGCTTGCGCATTGGAGATGTTGGCCTGTTCAGCGACCAGCTTCGCCTTGTCCGCCGCCAGTTTGGCCTCGTCGCCGCTCAGCTTGGCCTGGTCTGACAACACCTTTGCCTGCAACGAATCGACTTCGAATTGGAAAGGCGCGGGATCGATCTTGAACAGCACGTCGCCCTTTTTGATGGGGCGGTTCGGCTCGATGGGCACCTCGGTGACCCGCCCGGTGACGCGCGGAACCACCGGCACGACGTAGTTGATCACGCGCACGTCATGCGACGACGGCGCGGCGATGTTCAGCATGAGAATGAGCGCGGCCAACGCGAAGATCGGGAGGGTGATGACGATGACCTGGCTGACGATGTTCCACGGCAGCCACTTGAACTTGAAGAAAATCACCCAGACGAAGAACGAATAGATGCCGAGCAGAAGGATTTCCATAGGTCAGACCCTCACCCCTTCGGCGGCGGACGTGGCAGCCAGCTTGCCTTCGAGCTCGGCGAGGCGCTTGCGCAGCCGTTCGACTTCCTCAGTCTGCCCTTCGTCCGGCGCCGGGTGCGCGGCGTCCTCTTCCCCGTGCGCCACCTTGTCGGTCCCGTAGGCCATCTTGTAGAGGACCGGTTTGCTATACGCCCACAGCCAGGCGAGCGGCCAGAGCAGGCCGCCGAAGAACAGCGAGAGCAGGCACAGCGTCTGGATGGCTTTCGCCTGCGGGTGATGCTTCTTCTCGGCGATCTTCTCCGGCAGGATGTGCAGCAGCCAGAAGACGGTGATGCCGACGGCCGGCGCGATGACGAGCACCGCCCATGCGAGACCGTTGGCCACCGCGTCAAGCGTCTCGCCCTGGAACATCGAGGCGTGAGCCGGCGTGTCGAGCAGCAGGAGGGTCAGCGTGAAGAGCGCCCACTTCGCCGCGTGTTGTTTCTTCCGCCGCATGTTGCACGCCTCCGGTGTCACCGAGAAGTAAAGCGCGTCGCTGTGACGCGATCGCCCCGGTGAGGCGCTTCACTATACCGATGCCCCGGCAAAACCAAGCAAATATTGCTGCGCGACGCGCAACATCAAGCGGCTTTGGGCGCGCGGGGAGCGGGGGTCGGGGCGAGCGGGGGGGCGCGGTTCGATTTGAGCGAACGCGCCGGGCATGGGAATCGCGTGGTCTTCAAGCGCGCGGGACACCTCGTATTTCCCGTTCCCCGCGGGCGGCAGGAGTCGTCCATCACCGAGCTGTGCGACTTGGTCATATTGCGAGCTGGAACCGCTCGAAGCGGTGCAGCTCGTCCTCGATGCGTGCCTTGAGTGCGCGGCGCGATCCCCGGCCGAGCCACGTCCATTGCCGCATGAGCAGTTTCCCCTTCGCGCGATCGGTCTTGAGGTCGATGGCGGCGACGATCTCATCGCCCACCAGCACGGGCAGGGCGAAGTAGCCGAAGCGGCGCTTCTCCCTGGGGAGGTAGGCCTCGAAGACGTGCTCATAGTCGAAGAAAAGGCGCAGCCGCTTGCGCTGGATGACGAGCGGGTCGAATGGCGAGAGGATGTGAACCGGCTCTTCGGTTGGATGAGAGATGGCGTCGAGTGCTTCCGGGGTCGCCCAGTGCGCGACGTTCTCTGCCCCGTTCAGTTGAACCGCCACGAGTTGACCGCGGCCCATCCGCGCATCGATCAACCGCCGGATCAGCGGCTTGCGCTTGGCGTCGAGGTGGCAGATGGAATCGATGCTGACCAGCCCCTGCGATCGCAATGCCCGGTCGAGCAGGTAGTCGAGGACTTGCCGCTCTGATGCGGGCTTGGGGCGCTCGTCCCAATCAAAGTGGCGGTGCATCAGTTCGTAGGTTTTGAGCATGCCGAGGCGCTCGCTCACCGTGAGCGCGCCGGCGTAGAACGCCATTTGCAGCGCCCGCTTCGACGGCTTGCGGCTGGCCCATGGGTGGCCCTTGTCCACCAGCACGTCGTCGGCGATATCGCGGATCGTGAGGGCGCCGTCCTTTCTGATGCGGGTCAGGACCCTGCGGAGGTCCTCCTTCTTCACCGGTCCGAACCAGTCGCTCGACGCTCGCCGACGGCGGTTCATGGCGCCGAGGAAAAACCGCAGATCGCGGGTCGGCACGTACGACAGCGCGTGCGTCCAGTACTCGAAGACCGTCTTGTCGATCGACTGTGCCCGGCGAAGGTGCTCACGCTGGTAGGCCGGGATGCGCATATAGAGGATGTGGTGGTGGCAGCGCTCGATGACGTGGATGGTGTCGATCTGCACGTAGCCGAGGTGCTCGACGGCCGCGCGCGTCGCGGCGGGTCCGTCGCCGAAGGGCGCGCGGACGTCGAGGCGTTGCGCGCGGAGCCAGATGCGCCGCGCTTGGGATAGGGTGAGCGCGTGGGACTCGGTGTTCTCGCGGTGCATGCGGTGAAAGTGTAGGCGAGCCCGAGATCCTTCGGAGCACCTCAGGATGACAACCTGCCGGCGCGTGCTGTGATCCTGATGTGTAGACCGTTCGTTTTATCTCCGCGCTTGTTCCGCGTCCAACGCTAACTAACATTCTCGGTATGAACGTCATGCGAAACGCTCTTCTTGCCGTTGCGTTCGTTGTGCTGACGTCGATGACGACGACGCTTCACGCCGCCCAGGCCAAGCGCAGCGTCGGCGTCGCCGCGGTCGACATCACGCCGGATTACCCCGTGCGGTTGAACGGCTTCGGCCACCGCCGCGCCGAGTCGGACGGCCTCACCCAGCGGATCTGGGCGAAGGCGATCGCGATCGATGACGGAGAGCGCAACGGCCGCTCCGTGTTGATGACGGTCGATTCGCTCGGCGTGCCGGATTACATGACGATCGAGGTCGCCAAGCGCCTTTCGGAGAAGGCGAAACTCGACCCGGCGCGGCTCGCGATCTGTTCATCGCACACGCACACCGCGCCCATGCTGACCAACTGCTGCCCGACGATCTTCGGCATGCCGATCGTGAAGGAGGAGCAGGAGCACATCGACCGCTACACGAAGGAACTGACCGACAAGCTCGAGCAGGTGGGGCTGGCCGCGCTGGCGGACTTGAAGCCCGGGCGGATCGAGTACGGCATCGGCTCCGCCGACTTCGCGATCAACCGCCGTACGCCCGGCGGGCCCGTCGATCACGATCTGCCGGTGTTGGTCGTGCGCGGCGCGGACGAGCGGCTCCGCGCGATCTACGTCAGCTACGCATGCCACTGCGTCACCCTCGCGACCAACCAGATCAGCGGCGACTGGGCGGGCTATGTGCAGGAACTCGTGCAGAAGGAGTACCCGGGCGTCGTCGCGCTGACGGCCATCGGCTGCGGTGCGGATCAGAACCCCAACGCGCGGGACAGCATCGAGATCGCAACCCGGCAGGGCCGGCAGATCGCGACGGAAGTGGGGCGGCTGCTCAAGGGCGGGCTCACGCCGATCGCCGCGCCGATCGCGACGACGCTCAAGCGCATCGACCTTCCGTTCGATACGCACCCGACCCGTCAGCAATGGGAGGAAACCGCCAAGCGCCAGGACGCCGCCGGCCATCACGCGCGCGTCAACCTCGCCAGGCTCGATCGTGGCGAGAAGCTGCAAACCGAGCTGTCTTATCCGATTCAAACCTGGACCTTCGGCGATGAGCTGGCAATGGTCTTTCTCCCCGGTGAGGTCGTCGTCGACTATTCACTCCGCCTCAAGCGCGAATTCGACCGCAACCGCATTTGGATCAACGGTTATTCCAACGACGTGCCGTGCTACATCCCGTCTGAGCGCATCCTGAAGGAGGGCGGCTACGAGGGCATCGGCGCGATGATCTATTACGACCGCCCGACGAAGCTGAAGACCGGCGTCGAGCAGTTGATCGTCGACGAGGTGCACCGCCAGGTGCCCAAGTCGTTCGCAGCGCCCAAGGGGACCGAAGGCGTCGCGCCGCGCGCCGCGGTCGATTCGCTCCGCGCGATGCGCACGCATCCGGGGCTCGAGATCGAGCTGGTCGCTTCCGAACCGCTCGTCACGTCGCCCGTCGCCATCGACTGGGGCGCGGACGGGCGGATGTGGGTGTGCGAGATGTACGACTATCCGACCGGCGCCGGCAAGAACTGGGAGCCCGGCGGGCGCGTGCGCGTCCTCTGCGACACCGACGGCGACGGAACCTACGACAAGGCCGACGTCTTCCTCGACAAGCTCCCGTTTCCCACCGGCGTCACCGCGTGGGGCAAGGGCGCGTTCGTCTGCGCCGCGCCGGATGTTCTCTATGCCGAGGACACGAACGGCGACGGCAAGGCGGATGTCGTCGAGAAGCGGTTCTCCGGCTTCGCCACCGACAACTACCAGGCGCGCGTGAACAGCCTGGCGCTGGGGCTCGATAACTGGATCTACGGCGCGAACGGTTTACTCGGTGGCGTCATCAGCGACGCGTCCGGCAAGAAGCTCGATATCCGCGGCCGCGACTTCCGCTTCCGCGCGCCGGGCGAACAACTGGAAACCGTGGGCGGCCTCACGCAGCAGGGTCGCGCGCGCGACGACTGGGGCCGGTGGTTCGGGTGCGACAACAGCAACGCGCTGTTCTATTACCCGCACGAGGAGCGTTACTACCGCCGCAACCCGCACGCGCCGTCGCCGAAGCCCGTCGTGAACCCGCGCGGGGACTTCGACATCGCGCGCATCTATCCGATCAGCCGCCCGCTCGAGCGATTCAACCATCCCGAGAGCGCCAATCGCATGACCTCCGCCTGCGGGCTGGGCGTCTACCGCGACACGCTGCTCGGTGACGCGTACCTCGGCAACACGTTCACCTGCGAAACCGTGCACAACGTCGTCCATCGGCTGGTGTTGGACGGGGACGGATCGGCACTGACGCGCAAGCGTGCCGAGGGCGAGCGCGAATCGGAGTTCCTCGCGTCGAGCGACAACTGGTTCCGCCCCGTGCAGGCGCGCACCGGGCCGGACGGGGCGCTGTACGTCGTGGACATGTACCGCTTCCTCATCGAGCACCCGCGCTGGATCCCCGCCGAGCGGCTGGCGCAGCTCGACGTCCGCGCCGGCGCGGAGATGGGGCGCATCTACCGCGTGCGCGCGAGCGGCGCGAAGCTGCGCGCCGTGCGCGACCTGACGAAGCTGAGCGGCGCCGAGTTGGCCGCGGCGATGGATTCGCCGAACGGCACGGAGCGCGATCGCGTCCACATCGAGCTGCTTCAGCGCGGCGACAAGGCGGGCGCGGCAACGCTGGAGAAACTCGCCGCCGACGCCGCGCTGCCGCAAGTGCGGTTGCAGGCGATGTCCGCGCTCGACGGGTTGCATTCGCTGACGCCGGCGCTGGT
>JBAUGM010000034.1:0-5388 GCA_049679725.1 Tepidisphaeraceae bacterium | reverse complement strand
GGGGCGACGCAGGCGTCGCAACTACAAAATCAACCGCGTCCCAACGCCACCGCGCCGTGCCGGTAGTTTGATGCATGGCACGTCTCATCGCGCTGCTATGCACGTCCCTTGTGCTGGCGTCCCTTTCTTCGACCGTGCGCGCCGGTGATCCCTTCACCTTCGCCTGCCGCACCGACAACGATCTGTTCACCGTGCTCGCGCGCGCCGGTGAGCGCCACGCGCGCTTCGACACGCCCGCCGAAGCGGTGAAGCGCGCCGCCCCGTCGTCCGTGCTCCTCGTCCTCGCTGATCGTTACCCCGCCGTCGCCACACCCGTCGACGCGAGGTTCTACGAGCAAGCGAAGGCGAAACGGATTCGGCTGTATGTCGAGTTCCCCGCGATGGTCTCCGGCATCGAGCTGTCCGCGCCGAAGCAAGCCGTGTGGGAGCGCGGGATCGTCGCGACCGACCGGTTCGGGCCGAAGCTGCCGAACCTCGCGCTGTTCTCCGCGCACGGCTGCACGTTCCTTCCCGCTAAGGCGCCCGCGCCGTTGCTGGCGATCGGGCGCGTCGCGGGATTTGACTCGGCGGTGTACGGGCTGCCGAAGAGCGCCCAGCCGCTGCTCTTCGAAGCCAACAACGGCGACTGGCTCATCGCGACGACGAAGCTGAGCGGCTTCATCACCGGCCGCTACGCGCCGGCCGACCGGTGGGCGGCGATCTGGGAGCAGATCCTGCGCAAGCTCGACCCGCACGCGGCGCGGAAGCTCACGTGGACGCCGCTCGCCCATCCCGCGTATGGCGCGGATGACCCGCTGCCGAACGACTGGACGAAGCGCTCGTTCGACGCGGCGGCGCAATGGGTACATCGTTCGCGCCTTCTCGTGAGCTCGTCCCGCAAGCCGCTGATCCACAAGCTCCTCTCCTCCGGCATCGAAACGACCGACCTCCCCCGCGCCGGCGACTCAACCGGCGACGGCACGCTCGGGATGCTTGAAGGCTACGGCTCGCACATTCACCCCGACGGCAGCCAGCCGCAGCGCACGCCGCTCCGCGCGGATTGCATCGCCGAGAGCGCGATGATGCTGGCGCTGGACGGCGCGATCAACCCCAAGAACGCGCGCAGCCGCGAGGTCGCATCCAACCTGCTCGATTACGTCTACGGCCCCGAGATGCAGTCGATGGGCCGGCTCGACCCGACCCACCCCGCGTTCGGCCTGATCGCGTGGGGCGCGATTCAGCCGGCGTGGATGGTCGCGACCTACGGCGACGACGAGGCCCGCGTTCTGCTCGCCACCGCCGTCGCGTCGGCGGCGCTGGAATCGGATCGCTGGAACGAGCACCTGCTCCGCGGCGTCCTCGCCAACCTCCGCACCACCGGCAAGCACGGCTTCCGCACCGATCGCATCGACATCGGCCCGCTCGAAGCCAAGGGCTGGCGCGCGTACCACGATGGTTCGCCCGTCAATCCCGCACTCAACTTCGAGGCATACCTGTGGGCGGTCTATCTCTGGGCGTACCAGCAAACCGGCGAGCCCGAGCTGCTCGACAAAGCCAAGACCGCGCTGCGAATGACGATGGAGCTCTACCCCAAAGGCTGGCGCTGGGGCGACAGCATGGAGCGAGCGCGGATCCTCCTGCCGCTCGCATGGCTCGTGCGCGTCGAGGACACGCCAGAGCATCGCGGATGGATCAGCACCATCGCGAAGGACCTCATCGCATCGCAACACCCGTCCGGCGCGCTCCCGGAAAACCTCAAAGGCACCGGCGGCGGCCATTACCTGATCCCGCAATCAAACGAAGCCTACGGCACCGGCGAGACGCCGCTGATTCAAACCAACGGCGATCCCGCATCCGATCAGCTCTACACGACCGGCTTCGCCCTGCTCGGACTTCACGAGGCCTACGCCGCCACGGGTGATGCGGAACTGAAGGCGGCCGCCGACAAGCTGGCTGCGTACCTGGCGCGCATCCAGGTGAAGTCGGATGCGCTCCCCTACCTCGACGGCGCCTGGTTCCGCGCGTTCGACTACCGCCGCTGGGACTACTGGAGCAGCTCCGCCGACGTCGGCTGGGGCGCGTGGTGCGTCGAAGCCGGCTGGGGCCCGGCGTGGATCACCGCCGTCATGGGGATGCGGATCAAGGAAACGTCAGTGTGGGAGATGACGAAGGGCAGCACCGTCGAGTCGAAGCTCGACGTCGTTCAGCGCGACATGGCCAAGAACGACGGCGGGCCGTGGAAGAAGCCCTGATTGCTCACGCCGCCCGGCAATCTCCACGAGATCACGGCAATCTCCGGAAGATCGCGGCCGTCTTCGCGAGATCACCGCCGAACGCGGAAATGGGGTCACGCCTGATTCCACTCGACCAGCGACCTCGCCCTGGCGAGAATGAGACGTGACGACAGGTCCAATTACTTTATTAATTGGACCTGTCCCGTTTATTCGTCTGTCCCGTTTATTCGTCCGAGCGCTGGTCGTCGGCCGGCCAGTGAATGTTGGTCCGTTAGGGGGCACCCAGCCAAATGCGAAGCGCACCACTCATTGCTCTCCTGTTGACCCTGGGATGCGCCGAGAAGTACCCGCCTAAGTTGATCGTCGAAGGACATCCAGCGCGGCCTTGGGCGTATGAAGGTGATGCGCCTGACGTCAAGGAGCCGATCACATGGCATTCGGCGGCAGACCTCGACCGCATCGCGGGCGAGTACGTTCGCGCGCAGAACATTGACTTGTCGGCGCCGGCGACGACGACGGCGCCGGCGCCGGCGACGGCGACGGCGCCGGAAGTCGTCGAGCGCCGCGGCGACTTCAGCAAGGAGACCCGGTTCGCCAGCGTCTACGGCTCGACGAACTTCGGCGATGCCGGCAAGGGCGAGATGTACCTGCTGCACGTCGGCTTCGGTTACCACTTCGAGGACTACCAGTCGATCAGCCTCGATCTCTTCGGCGGTTACGTGCGCTCCGGGATTGACGACAACGGCGGCGTGATCGGGGCCGACGCGGTCTACCGCAACCATTTCTACCGCGGCGCGGACGACGAATGGACGATCTTCCTCGAGGGGGGGCTGGGACTGCAGCAGGCGTCGACGAACTACTCCGGCGAGCGCCACTTCAACTTCCGCACGCGGTTCGGTCTGGGCGCATCGTTCGAGATCGATGAGGGTGTTCGCGCGTTGGTCGGCGCGTCGTATCAGCACATCTCCGATGCCGGCATGGCGGGCGGCGGCGGTGGCTTCGACGGGCCGATGCTCTACGCGGGCGTGACGTTTTCGTTCTGAGGGAGGCAAAAACGGGGACGCAACTTGTTTATTCGGCTTTTCGCCCCCCCACCCTCGCAAACCCTGCGTTGCCATCCCGAAAAGCCGAGGCTACCCTTCGTTAGACGGCGCGGGACTCGCCCGCGGTCAAGACGATCAATGCGATTCCTCACAACACAACACGAGGGAGGACGATCCGTGCGAACGTTCATGATTCTCGCCACCACCGGCTTGGTCCTTCCCAACTCAGGCCGGAGCGAACAACGCAAACGTGAACCCCAATACCTGAAAGGAGCTAGCCATGGCCGCAGTCAATAAGTGGATGATCGACCCCAAGGATGCCGTCATGCTGCTGATCGACCACCAGAGCGGGCTGTTTCAGCTCGTCCGGGACATCGACCAGCCGACGCTTCGCCACCACGTGTGCGCGCTGGCGAAGGTGTCCCGCCTCGCCAAGGTCCCAACCTTCACCACGGCCTCGGTCCCGGACGGGCCGAACGGCCCGCTCATCCCGGAGATTCACCAGTTCAACCCCGAGGCCGTCTACATCCCCCGGAGCGGCCAGATCAACGCCTGGGACAACCCCAAGTGGGTCGAGGCCATCGAAAAGACCAAGCGCAAGACGCTCCTTATCGCCGGCACGCTGACGAGCGTCTGCATGGCGTTTCCCACTTTCAGCGCTCTGCTCGCAGGGTACAAGGTGTTCTGCATCGTCGACGCCTCGGGCAATTGGTCGAAGATGGCGACCGACGTGACGACCGCCCGCATCGCCCAGGCCGGGGCGATGCCGATCGACACCTACGCCGTCCTGGCTGAACTGATGAGCACCTGGAACCGGCCCGACGCGATGGAGTTCGCCCAGATCATGGTCGATCACATCGTCCCGCCCTACCGGGCGCTGATGGAGAGCTACGACAAGGCGCAGAGCGTGCAGCGCGACGGGCGGGAAACCAAACTGGACCTCTTGCAGCCGGCGAAGAAGTGATCCCAGCCGCTGGGCGGCCGCCGAGCTTGATCGTGATCTCGCGGCGAACGCGATGGTCGCCGGCGCGGGACCGTCCTCACGCCTTGAACGCCCCGCTCGTCACCCCCGTCATGAACGGCTTGGTCGCGTACACGAACAACACCAGCAGCGGGATCGCGCTGATCACGTACGCGGCGAACATCGTCGACGCATCGGCCGCCGCGTCCTGCTGCGTGCGGCTCATCAGGTACAAACCGGTCGAGACAACCGCGTAGCCCTGATCGGAGTTGGCGATCTGCGGCCAGAGGAAGTTGTTCCACGTCCCCAGGATGTTCATGATCACCACCACCGCGATGATCTGCTTGCTCAGCGGCAGCACGATGTTCCAGTACTGCGCGAAATGGCCCGCCCCGTCGAGCCGGGCGGATTCGAACAGCTCCTGCGGCAGGCCGTCGAAGAACCCTTTGAAGAGAAAGATCGCCATGACCTGACCGGCGGCGACGTAGGGGAGGATCAGCACCCAGTAGCTGTTGATCAGCCCGAGCTTCTTCACCCACAGGAATGATGGCACGAGCGTCAGCACGCCGGGGATCATCATGAAGCTGAGGATGACGAGGAACAGCAGCTTGTGGCCGGGGAAGCGATAGCGCGAGAAGACGTAGGCGCTGGCGGATGCGATGACGACGACGCCGAGTGCGCTGGTGAGGCTGACGAGAAGCGAGTTGATCATGAACGGGCGGAAGATCCCCCAGGCGTGGCGAAAGCCGCGCGTCATGTCCTTCCAGCAGTGCGCGATGGCGTCGCCATAAGCGAGGTGGGTCATCGGCACGTCGGCGGCGCGGACGGATTGCGGCTTGCCGGGTTTTGTGTCGGGCAGGATGCGGAGCTGGATGCGCTCGGGTTGCCCCGTCACGTTGAACCACGTGAAACGGACGAGGTTGGAGACCGACGCGGGAACGCCGAAGAAACTGTGGAACTGCTCGCTGGTGCGGCGCAGCGAGTTGTTGACGACAAACACGAACGGCAGCAGCGTGATCGCGAGGATGGCGATCAGCAGCAGGTGAATCGGAAGATCGGAGCGCCGTGCCTTCATCTTCTCTTTCGTAAACACAACACATGATTCACCGCAGAGGCGCAGAGGACGCGGAGAAGACAATGCCGTAAAACCAGTCGCTTTCCTTCCTCCGCG
>JBAUGM010000033.1:0-3349 GCA_049679725.1 Tepidisphaeraceae bacterium | reverse complement strand
CAGATGATGACATGTGGCGTATCCTTCCCGGCCTCGTTGGCCGAACGGGTGACTGAGTCGCATCAATCACCCAAGGTACGCCGCTTTTATTGCCGCGCCTTCATCCACAGCTTTTGGTCATAGCTCTCTCGAAGAAGTTAAACACGCCGCGCTCTTGGTACTGGACCTCGACCTGGGCCGATGGCGTGGAAGCCCCGGCCGTCGTCACCGCGATGATCTTGTAGAAGTACACGCCCGCGGCCGGCACATCGTCATCCACGTAGCGGCTTTCGGTCGCCGGGCCGATGAGGTTCCCCGTGCCGGGCGTGTCGTCGGGCGTGAACCCGGAGGCCGTGCTGCGGTAGACCTTGTAGCTCACACCCGGTTCGGTGTTGTCGTTCCAATCTAGATTGACCTGCGTTGTGCTGGCTATTCCAGCGACCAAACCGGACGGGGTTGCCGGAATGGTCGAAGCGTCATCCACCGCAGTAACCATCACCGCGTCGAAAAGCTCGAACGGCGAGGGGCCCGCAGGGCCGTCGGGGTCGCCCAGTAGTTGAATCGTGCGACTCGCCAAGTCCGTACTCGCCCGCACTGCCTCCAGCCAAACGAGTTTCTCCGCGCCGGTAGTGATGCCGAGTTGCGCGGGCGTGTACTCGCCGTCGCCGATAAAGTCGCCGCCGGCGAACACGCTGGCCTTGTTGCGCGCGTCGTCTCCATCCTTGCGCCATAGGCGGAGGTGCCCGGCCGCAGGCTCTGAAGCCGACGCGGCGGCGGGGTCGGAGGCGCTGTAGAGGAACTTCAGCCGCGCCACGTTCAGGTCCAGCGGGTGCGGAATCTGCACGATGATTGGCACAAACTGCTCGCCCGTCGTCGTGTCGTCACCGTTGCCGCCCATGCCGTCGCGATTGAAACCGTCGGCGAAGTCGAGCACGCCGTCGGCGTCGTTGTCGTTGTCGTTGACGGAGAGGAACTTGCCGGGGCGATTGGAATCGCCTTCGAGCAGTCCCTCGTCCATGTCGCTGTCGGGCGGGTTGAAGCCGTTGTCGTTGTCGGAGTCGATGTCCACGTCCGCGACGGAGAAGCGGGCGCGGTCGATCACGGCACTGCCGGTGCTGGGGGTGAACGTCGCTTTGAGTTCGATGTCGTTCTTCGTGGCACTGAGCGTGATGCCTTCGACCTTGAGGTTGATCGTCGTCGGCGCGGTGACGGACGGTTGGGTAACAGTGCTGACGACCTGGCTCCAGGTCCCGTTACCGTTGTCCTTCCAGACCTTGATCTTGCTGGGGAACTCCAGCTTCCACGTGCCGGTGACCCCGTCGCCGCCGAAGGTGAGGGCGACGTCGCGCAGTTCCTGATCGCCGGGGTTGATGCGGTCGCCGGTGACATCCGGCTGGTTGTCGTGGCGCGGACGGCCATCGGGGCCGTGGTTCTGCTCGTCGAAGTTTGAGTTGATCGGCACCCACTCGCCGACGGTTTCCTCGTCGGCGTCGGGAATGCCGGATACCGCGAGGTTGACCGTCGGCGACGGCGGGTTGATCGGCGTGGCGTCGAGGCGGACGTTGTCGATCGTGGCGTCGCCGCCGATCGTGTAAGTCGGCCCCGCCGCAACGCGAATGCGGACCTCCAGCGGCTGGCCGAGCTGCGCGTGAGAGGCCGGCGACGCATAGGATGTTGACAGTTCATATTGCAGGCCCAAGTCCTCCATCATGAACTCGGTGTAACTCGCCGTGAGGACTTGGCCGCCGGCGACGAGTTCCACGCTCACGAACGGGTCGGCCAAATGGTCAACCGGGAAGCCGACGACGGACCTCAGCGTGTAGTTCGTCTCCGGTTGCAGCGTAGCGCCTAGCGTCTGCGTCAGTTGTACGTACGTCCCGCCAAGGTCCCAGCTAAGGTCGGGGCTTTGCATTCGCAGCACGTTCGAACCGTCGGAGGCCTCGGCGGAAAGCTGCGCGCTGGTCGGGTTGAGCACGAATGCTTCACCCGTGAACCCGGACGAAACGGAGTACGTCCAGCCGGGAACGGGCGAGGAGGTTTGTCCGTCGGACAGGCCGGGTTCTCGAACGAGTGATTCGTGATGGGGATCGACGCGAACAGCCGGCGGGATTCCAGCGTTTCGATCACCGCCCGTCGCAGGATCGCACGGGTACGATCGTGCGAGTCTGCCAACCCGTGACGCGCGACGTTTGCAAAGGACATCCCTGCCTCCGGCTATTCATGTGGGAAACGACCACAGCCCTGTACAGAATGGACCACCGCACCAGCGGTGATGCGTAGATTGGCGTCAAGACGGTGAAAGCGTCAATCCACAAAATGCCGCGCGTCGCGCGTCGAGGGCAACCGCGGTTGCCCTCGCCTGTCACGCCGACAGGCGCCGTTGCTGGTTCGTCCTCGCCCGGCATCGCTGGCCCGCTGCCGCTGACCTGTTCCCGAGAACGGGGGCGGAGGCCGCCGACTTGCCCGCCGCGCACCATTCGCTAACGTATCGCCCACGCTTCTGGTCGATCATGGATGGTGCCGGGAATGCCCCCTTTGCGTCGTGCCGCCTGCTGTTTCCTCGCTAGCCTGCTCCTCGCCGCCGCCGTTGCACGCGCCGATTTGGCCGGTGACGTCCGGGCCGTCCTTCAGGACAAGTATCTCTCGAAGGCGAAGACCGGCGTCGCGATCGCGCAGCTGGGCGATGCGCCGTCGAAGTTGAAGTTCCTCTTCCAATCCAACGCCACGACCCCGCTCATCCCCGCCAGCAACTTGAAGCTCATCACCACCGCGGCGGCGCTGGACAAGCTCGGGCCGGACTTCAAGTTTCGCACGCAGCTTCTTCTGAAAGGCGAAGACCTCTACCTCATCGGCGACGGCGACCCCACGCTGGGCGACGCCGAGATGCTCAAGCCGCTCGGCTGGGACGTGAACACGATCTATAAGATCTGGGCCGATGAGCTGAAGAAGCGGAACGTGACGTGGGTGAAGAACCTGTACGTCGACGACTCGGTCTTCGACGAGCAGTTCCTGCACCCGAACTGGCCGATCGACCAGGAGCACAAGCGGTACGTCGCGCAGGTGGGCGGTGTAAACCTGAACGCGAACTGTGTCGACTTCATCGTCCGCAAATCCTCCTACGGCCAGCCCGTCATCGCGCTGCTCAACCCCGACACGCGCTACATCAACCTGAAGAACACGTGCCTGACCGGCGACCGCGACCTGATCGACCTGACGCGCGTGCGCGGCGGGAACGACGTGATCCTCCGCGGGCAGACGAACGTCAGCCGCAGCGAGCCGATCTCCGTGACGATCCACGACCCGCCCATGTTCGCCGCGACGGCGCTGGCGGAGACGTTCGCCGGCGCGGGCATCACGATCGGTGGCGGGC